>JAYTMQ010000018.1:0-2832 GCA_043728355.1 Bacteroidota bacterium | reverse complement strand
GCTGAATATTGATTAATATTGCTGCCATTTCCAGAGCGTCTGTGCAAGATGTTGTCAATAAACATTTTTTGAAACCATAGTTTTCTTCAAAAAAAGTTTGGCATTTTTTGGTGTAAACTCCGTTACCAGAAATTTTACCAGATTTTACTGCATCTTCAATATATTTTGTCTCGTTTCCTGAAAGGTATGGTTTGTTGAATGGTGTCATTTTTTCCAATAATGTTTTATAATTGTTTTTTCATTAACAATGTAACCTTGTTTTTTATAAAAATTGCAAGCCACTAAATTATTTTTTTGAGTCGGAATATATAATGTTTTAATATTGTTTTGAAACAATAAGTTCTCTAAATAATTTAATAATTTTCCACCTATTCCTTTTCCTTGATAATTTGGACTAACGGCAATTAAACCAATTTTTGCAATGTTGTTATTTATTTTGTAGGTTACAAAACCCATTGTTTTATTATCGTTTTGATAAACAAATAAATCGTCTGCAAATAATTTAGAAATTGAATTGTCTACCCATTTTTTATATAACTCTTTAAATTTTTCTTTCTTAAAATTATTGTCTAAAAAAAACCTGCTGAACTTTCCACTTTCGAATGCTAATTCATAAATTTCTTCGATATTATAATTTATTTTGTCAAAAGAAAAAATATTTCTATTTGATGTTTCAAAAAAATTTAAATTTTTAGAAAAAACCACTTTAGTTTCCGAAAAAGCATTTTTAAAATTATTTATTTCTAATTCAAAATCATTGTTAGATTTTATATACAAAAGATCAAAAATGTCTACGTTTTCATAATTGAAATGTTTTTGATAAATCAATTCTCCAATTTCAATTTCAAAAAACTTACTGTCCCAATCTAATCTATTTATCATACAATTTCATCTATAATAAAAACAGGACGGTTTTTGGTTTGATCAAATATTTTTCCAACATAAATTCCTGTGATTCCTATTGTTGTAATTATTATTCCAGATAAAAACCATATCGACACAATTATTGAAGTATAACCTAAAACTTCTATTTTGTTATTATAAGCTTCAACAATATAATATATTCCTGTAAATATAGATAATGCAGATATAGCTAATCCAAACTTTACAAAAATTTTCAATGGTTTATTTGAAAAAGAAATAATTGAATTGAAAGCCAAACTTACTAATTTAGCAAAACTATAACTCGTTTCTCCAGAATCTCTTGAAGCATGTTCAACATTTATTGAAGTTGAATTATAACCGACAAAATCAACAAATAATGGAAAAAATTTAATACAATCTGAAATTTCTAAAATAGCTTTAATTACTTTTTTATGGTAAACACCAAAATTGGCAATTTCATTATCATATTTTGTATCTGTAAAAAAACCATAAATTTTCGAAAATAATTTTGATGAAAATTTCTTAAAAAAGCCGTCTTTTCGATTGGCTCTTCTAGCTAAAACAACATCGAAACCTTCTTTGGTTTTATCGAATAATTTTTCGATTTCTTTTGGTTGGTCTTGCAAGTCACAATCCATAACTACAATCCATTCGCCTTGAGCATGACTTAAACCAGCAATAATTGCAGGATGTTGACCGAAATTCCGACTCAATCTGATGCTTTTTACTTCTGAAAAAGATAAAGAAATTCTTTTCATTTCAAGCCAAGAATTATCTGGACTTCTATCATCGACCAAAATAATTTCAAAGGAAACATTCATTAAAACCATTGTTTTTTGAATTTCTGAAACAAGTTTTTCTACGATTTTTTCGGCTCTATAAACAGGGCTAACTATTGAAATTAATGGATTTTGTTCTAACATAAATTATTTGATATAACTTTAAACAAATCTATATAATTTGTTGTGAAAATCAATTGATTTTAAAATAATTTTGGCTTAATATTTAAAGAAACTTTTCAAAGAAATTTTCTGAATTAATTACTAAAAATTGGCTTTCTGGATATTTATTCGAAAATGATAAAGGCAATTTTGCTTTGGTTTTAGCGTTCCATTTTATTTCTATGGTTTTCAATTTTCCGTTTTTTTCGATTACTAAATCTATTTCTTGTTGTTCGTTAGTACGCCAAAAATAGAATTTTTCGAATTTTTCGTTGTATTCACTGTTTTTTATAATTTCGTTAATGATATAATTCTCAAATAAATTACCTTTATCTTTTCTAGTTTCAAATGGCGAAAAATCATTTATTATTGCGTTTCGAATGCCGAGATCGTTAAAATAAATTTTTTTGCCTTTTTTGATTTCGTTTCTCTGATTGGTATGATAGGAATTCAATCTATAAATCACAAACGATTGTTCGAGTAAATGAATATATTCTTCAACAGTTTCACTTTTTAAACCAATCAAATTTCCTAGTTCGTTATAATTTACTTCGCTACCAATTTGCCAAGCCAATGCTTTGAGTAATTGTTGCATTTTTTCGGGTTTTCGAACGCCTTTTAGCATCAGAATGTCTTTATACAAATAACTATCTGACAGCAAACGCAATATTTTTTCTTCTCCGTTTTGAGTGGTAACTACTTCTGGATAATAACCAAAAACCAATCGATGTGGCAACATTCTGATTTCTTCGAGTAAGCCGTTTGCGTTTTTCATTTCTACAAACGATAACGGATATAATTTATGCTCAAATTTTCTGCCTGTTAATGGTTCATTGAGTTTATTTCGTAGTTCAAATGCGCTAGAACCTGTTGCAATTACTTGAATTTCAGGAATATGATCCGTAATTAGTTTTAGTTTACTGCCTATATTATCGATTTTTTGAGCCTCATCGATAACAACAAATTTATTATTACCAAAAAAAGATTTTAATCGGGTTGCTGTTGC
>JAYTMQ010000017.1:0-6746 GCA_043728355.1 Bacteroidota bacterium | reverse complement strand
TTTTGGCAGGTTCATAGCTTGTATTTAATAGGTTGACATCACAAATATATGCTTTTTTTAGCATTGGTACAAGTTACGGACAGTCATATTATATTTTATTGGTATTTATATTTGATTTAATGAAAATCCAAACCAATAATGCTAACAAAATGATGAAAATCCAAATCAATAAATGTTAAAGAATGATGAAAATCCAAATCAACAACCACAATTATTTTAAAAAAGAAAGGCAATAATGATTATTAAATTGAAAAAATCCAAACCAATAAAATTTTATTGATACAATTGTGAACGCATTTTTACCAAAAGCGCTTCTGTTTTTTGCTTGTTTGGAAAATCTTGTAAAGTACAAGTTTCATAGTTTTTTTCGATTGATGCAATCAAGTTATCTGCTAGAAGCAATAAATCGTTGTATTCTCTATTTCCAGATTTAATATCGAGTAATTCCTCTCGATTAGTAACTCGAATATTCAATTTTCCAGTTGATAAAATTTGTTCTGCCGATTGTAAAAGTCTGATTGTATGCACCATATTTTTAGAATCGTAATTTTTTCCATGCAACTGGTTGGTGTGGTATCTTTCGTCATTTCGTTTTTCAATCCATTCCCAATATTCTTTGTAGTCTTTGCAATACGACGAATAACTATCCTGATTAAAGTATAAATACGCAATTTCTGTTTCCCCTTTTTGTATAGACGAAAGCGAAATTTCGTTAGAATTTTCTTTTTGAAGAATGCCTTTGTATTTGAAATTCTTGCTAGCATCATAAAATAAAGCATACATTCCTTTTGAATGTGGCAAGTTGGTCAATCCGCAATTTTCTTGAACTAAGTTGTTTTCTATCAACCAATCTTTGACCAAAATCGTGTCATAACCTTTTAGAATATAGCAAAAATCAAGAATCGTTTTGCGCTCTTTCTCCATTGGATTCATGATTTTCTTTTTGAGTCCACGTGCTTTTTTTATTTGCGTAACAGCATAACCCGCAAAAGAATCTTTGCACAATTTAGACAAAAAATCTTCCAATTTCAATTGATTCATTATTGGGTTTTTGTGCAAAATACAATCGTCTGGCGATGCCAAAATTTCTAGAATATTAGGATTATTATTTTGTAACAATTCTACAAATCGACCCAATTCATAATAAACTTCGTCGTTGGTTTCATTGCTTATTTGCGGAATATAATCTAAACCAAAAAACAGTTCTTTTGGCAAATAATAAACACCTTTAATGTCTGTGTCGGAACTTGGCGTGTTCAAACCAAATGATTTGCTGCCCGAAATAACTTCGAATAAAATAAGATTTTGAGATTTTAGGTCTTGAATTGTCATTTGTAATCTATAATTAATATTCTATTATTACTGGCTCATTTCGTAAATTGTACCGAATATCCAAAACCGATGCGTTTACAAAAGTGGTGTTTTCTTTGTCAATTAAACCGTAACCTTCGTGAATGTGACCAAAAACATGCAGTTTGGGTTTGATTTCGTTTACTTTTTCGAGTAACATTTTGCAACCAACGGCTTCTCCACGCGTGGTTTGGTCTAAAACTCCAAATGGCGGTCCGTGAGTTATTAAAATATCAGTATTATTAGGAATTATTTGCCAATGTTTGTCTATCGCTGCGCCACAATCTCGGTTAAAAGCCCAATCGAAGAATGTGGGTTGAATGGGCGAACCCCAAATATTGATTCCTTCAATACAAACTCCTGAATCGTTTAAATAATGAATTCCTTTTGGAGTAATCGATTCGATATATACTGCGTTGGCTTGTTCAAAAAACCAGTCGTGGTTCCCTGCAATAAAAATTTTGTGCTTATAATTTTGTTTTGCAAACCAATCCAGAAACTGCAAAACCTCGCTTTCGGTTCCACGATTGCAAACATCGCCAGCGTGAATGAGCATTTCGCCACCTTGCAAGTTGAGTTGGTCGTGTTGACCGTGTGTGTCGGATATTAGGGTTAGGTGCAAAATTGGTGTTAATTTATATCCTTTAAGTTTTAAAATGCTTGCAATGTAAGTTTATTTTGAAAAGAATTAGATTTTGATATTTAGTCTTGAATGTTAATTTAATACTACTTTAGAATAATCAAACATTAAATGATAAATTTCAATAGATTGTTTGTTATGATTTCTGATATGTTTTGACAGATAACTTGCATTAAAAGTAGGTGTCAAATTAATTAAATCAAGTAATTGACTTGTTGAAATCTTCTTATTTACTGACAAATTTTTATTAATTCCATCTTTAACTGAACTATGTGAATAATTTGAATTTGTTATAAAAGCAATCTGACCTTCAAAATTTAGTCTAGGCGAATTATATGGTCTATTGCACATTTTTTGAATATCAGAAACATAATCACTATAACCATTCTCAATTACCTTACATTCTAATGCAAGATGAATTTGCTCTTGTATTCCTGCTTCTCTTAAAATGTTACTTATTCCAGTTTCTTGTATTTTTATATCGATAAAATCATCTTTAATTGTATCGTTTTCAGTGTATGATTGTTTGGATTCTAGATTAAAATAAATTTCAACATCTGGTTTGTCAGAAATAATTCTTTTGTAATATTCTATGTTATCACAAATACCTAAATAATCATTGACAAGTTTTTCGCTTAATCTTTCTTCAAGGTTGAATCTTGTCTTTGCTTCATTCAAAAAATCTGCTTTTTTATAAGTTTTACCTTCAGTAGTCATCTTTTGATAACAATATATTACATACCTGAAAACCATTTGAACTCTTTTTTGAGTCAATCTTTCTTCTTTAGTCCTGAAATTTGTCGCATTTAGTTTACTCATTAGTTGTACTAAATCTAATTCGTTCTAATTCCGATTTTTGAATTGCTTCTTTAAATTCTGCAACATCATACCAAGCCATTGCTCTGTGCCAACATTTATATTCTTCTGGTTTTATAATATAAAACGAATTCTCTTCAAAACCTTTAATATCTTTTTGAATAAATAAATTTAATTCTGAATCTGTTGAACTTGCTATTTTTGAAATAGATAATGTTGACAGTTTTTCAAAAAGTTTTTTCTCGTCTGTAACTTCTTTTACGAATTCAATTTGTTCAAAATTTTGAGGTTTTTCATCTAACAAAATAAAATTCATAGTGATGAAACCCTTCAATTCATAAATTTCTACTTTGAAAAAGCTTTCATCATAAATTTTTTCAAATTCTTGAATGTATACATCAACATAACTCCTTAAAACTCTTTCTTTATTTCTGTGATCCGCATCATTAAAGTCTGAAACTAAATATTGTTTACTATCTTGAAACTGATAACGAGAAACATTTAATACATAGTCAATTAAATCTTTTTCGTAACCTTTGATATCGTAAATTTCTTCGATGATTGAATTTATTTTATGTAAAACCTGTGAATTTGGTTCACTTTGATAAACCATATTAGGATATTCATTATAAAAATCTTTATACGGTCTTAATAAATGATCAACTAATGAAATGAGTTTTGTTTTTTGCTTTTCGTTTGGTTCAATGAATGGAAATGATAAATACTCGTCGTCAAATCTAATTTGAGGTCTTGTTGAAGTTCCCCAAGAACCTGAAATAGAATAAATAAAATAAGTGTAAAAATCTGATAATAAATATGAAAATATGTTTTTAATAAAACTTGCATCTTGAGAACAAATTCCCCAAATTCCATTTTTATAAGCGCAATCTTTTTCTAAATAAGAAATTAACAATTCACTTTCATCTTTAGCTTGCTCTTTAATTAGTATTTTACATCCATAAAACAATTCCTTATCTCTGCCACTTTCATAATAAACATCATCTTTAGTTAATACTTTATTTTCTTCACTAATATTTGTAGTTATAAATGAAACATCTTTATTCTCTACTAGTGGTAGTCCAATGAGAAAATCTGCAAAATCATCACCTCTATTTGATTTAACTCCAGCACCTTTAAAAATAGTTTCTCCGTCAATTTGGTCAATAAGTTTAGATTTAGTTTGCTCCAACCTTTTCAAAAAAACATAATCTAAAGTATTACCATACAAAGCAACTTTAAACATCCAATGATTTTCAACAAAATGTTTTTGTAATATTTCCTTTTTATCAAATTTTTCAACAACTAAGGCTTTAGTAAATTTATTGAAGAACTTATTGTTTTTTATAGATGTGAAATGAATGGGGTTTTGAGTAGAAAATTGCTCATTATATTTTTGAAATTGAATAACTACAGCAGGACTTATTATTGGTTTGCTTTCGTAAATAATATTTCCGTTTCTATCATACTGAATGTTTCTATTTTTATTTTTTTTTGGCAAACTCTTTTTTCCTTCAAATACAAGTTTTCGTACAGGTGATAAATCTAGAATGGATTGAATTGAATTTTTTTCAAAAAAATTATTTTTTACATATCTGGTAGTTTCAGAAACATTATAAAAAATAGTACTTGTAACAATTAAAGAGCAAATTGTATTTTCACTCATAAAATCATTAACTCTCATCAAATATGATAAAGCAATCTCTTTTTCTCCTTCCCCATTTTTATTATAAATGCCGTTTTCATTCAACCAACCAATATGATAATCTGATTTATCCCTTTTCCACGGCGGATTTCCAAGTATAAAATTTAGATTGTTTAATTTAATTATTTCTAAATTTGAAGAAAATAATTCAAGCTCTTTTTTTACATCTTCATTATCATTTCCTCTAATTTTTCTGGTAAAGAAATTACTTTTAAAAAAATTCTTTTCTTTTAAATGTGGGAACTTATAAACATCAATATTTCCTGGTTCTTGGTAATCTAGTAATGCAACATATACTGAAAAACAAGCTACATTTATAGCTTCTGGATTAATGTCTATTCCAAAAAGATTTTGCTCCGCAATTTTTTTAATTTTTCTACCAAAAGTTTCATTGTCATCATTTGGATTCAATTCCTTTTCTCTTTCGATCATTCTTCTCAATCCTTGAACCAAAAAGATTCCCGAACCCATAGCTGGATCAAAAATTTTACATTCACTGGTTGATTTATTTTCGTCAAAATAATTATCAACCGTTTGAGTTAAGATATAATCAACTAAAAAAGGTGGAGTATAAACAGCAGATGTAGCGTTTTTTATTTCTTCATCTAAAAGTGTTTCGTAAATTCCACTTATCAATTCTACTGGAATTATTCCAAAATCAAAAATTTCAAATTGAAAGTCAAAATCTGAAAATAAATTCTTTTTATCTTCTATTGTTACTCCATCAGGATTAAAAAGTTTGGAAAGGATGTTAGCTTGCTCTTGGGTTAATTCAATAATTGAATCTTCTTTAAACAATACTCCATTAAAACGTGAATCTAAATATTTAAAAAAAGAAACTAATTCCTTTGGGTTTTTTACTAATTCACTAAACGATTTTCTTCTTTTAATAATATCTTTTTCACTTCCTTCAATAAAAGTATTGTCTATTCTGATTTCTCTATCAATTAGATAACGAATAAAAATTAATTTTAGAATAATTTCTTTAGCAACAATTACTTCTAAACTATATTTTTCATTAAGAATGAGAATAGTTTGTTTAATGTTTTCAAAAAGTCTTTGGTTTACTCTTTTCTTAAGAACTGTGGCTTTATGTTTTTTATAAAACCATTCAAAAGTTGCTCCGCTTTGTAAATTCCAAAAAGAAAACTTATCCTTAATTTTTGATTCCAAAATATTAATTCTTTCAAGTTTTCCTTTCTCTTTTATGAAATTTAATGCGTTATAAACCTCTATTTCATTCGTTTTAATAATGAAAATTATTGGTGAATTATCAAAAGACCAAACTTGCTTATGTATTTCGGTTTCTCTTTCTAAACTTTTACTCGAAGTTAAATCAAAAAATAAAATAAAGGGTTGATTGTTAAAAACATAAAAAGCATCTGGTTTTATCAACTCAAGCTTTTTATTTAAGTCAGTAGATAAACCATTAAAAACCTCTCCATATTCTTCTTCTCTGAAGAAAACAGCTTTGTTTTCAATTAAATCTAATTGATTAAGAAGATTATTTAATGATTTACTCATTTTGCAAAAATACATTATAAAATTCTAGTGAAAAAATATTTCAAAATATTATCACTAATTTATTTTATTATTCTCCTAAAAACTCCATCCAACTCCATACTCATTTTCCTCCCACTTTGCAAACTACCCTCATTTTCTTGATTAAAAAGTACGGTTTCCCTTAAATAATCGGTAATTAAAACTTCTTTAGGGTGCAAATATTTTTCGTCTTGGTTGGCTTTTATTTCCATTAATTCTAAAATTTTTTCTTGAACGTTTTTTGGTGCAATGGGCAATAAATCTAAAAAATCTACTGGCGGAAAACTGTTTTTCTCAATAATCCATCGTCCAGCCAAAGCAGTACGCAAGGCATAGAAATAACTTTTTAGTTTTACTTGGTCTTGCTCGCAAACGTCCATAAAGTTTTTGGTCGTACCCAAATAATGGTGCAATGTCGCAATGGGCGAAAAACAATCGTTTGCCAAGGCTTGCATTTGTTTCAAAAAAGCATCTTCTTGATAATAAACCACAGGCGAAAACAACCATTCAATGAGTGGCGCATTCGACTTGGCAAGCAGTTTCAAGGCTTTGGCAATATCCCAACCCGAACCGTCTAAATCGTCGGGCGTCATGAACTCAATCACATCGGGTTTTTCCCAAAGCGACAAGTAATATTCGGGTTCGTGTTTGTATATAAACCGTATGTCATAATCGCTATCGGGCGACGAAAATCCC
>JAYTMQ010000016.1:0-13194 GCA_043728355.1 Bacteroidota bacterium | reverse complement strand
GATTTTTGTTTCAGATTTTGGATTTTTTTTATTGGATAGCATCGCTATCGAATAAAAAAATCTGAAATATGGGGCAAAAAGACAATTTTGCAGCCAATTGAAAAAAGTTTAAACCACTTCATTGATAATTTAAGCCTAAAAAATCAAAATCATTTTAAATTTGTTCTAAAACAAAATTAAATTCAGGACTATTATTAATATATGATTTGGTGATATAATTATAGTTATTAAAATCGTATCGGTAAGTTTGGCTTGAAGATGATATAAACAAACCATCATCATAAGTAGAAAATTCGGCTGTTAAAGGGCTGTTTTTTGACAATGATGAATTCAAATAATATTCGGGTTTTATGTTATTGTAAGTGTAAACTTCTTTACCAATTAACAAATATTCTGTTCTTGCACCATTGACATTGTATTTTTTGATTTCAATATTATTTCCGTAGGCATCATAAGTATAATTATATCTAAAGTCAACAGTTTCTTCTACCGATAAACGATTATTGACATCATAAGTATAATCAACATTTTTACTTTCGTCGAAAACCCACAAAGTAGTAATTCGATTGTAATCGTAGTGTCTTGCAGTTAGTGGCAATTTGGCTGCGTTGATTGTGAATATTTCTTTGGATTTAATGTCGTCTTCAATCTTTAGCGTTTTTTTTTCTATGACCGCATTATTAGCATCATAAATATAATCAATTTGTAAATCATCATAGCGATTTCCCACATAACGATAAGCTTCAACAGTTAAATAGCCTGCTGGTGAATATTCGTAATAAGAACTTACCGTATAACCTTCGTTAGAAATTTCGGTTACTAAATTTTGTGCATTATAAAAAAATCTTTTAAGTAACGAATTGTTAAACCCATCTCTAATTTCTTTTACTCTAAACTTTACTGCATTTGGGTTTTCTGGTGCAGGATTTTCATCTTTTGAACATGCAAATATTGAAAGTAGTATTACAAATGTAAAAAATATTTTAGCTGCTTTTATTACAAATTGGCATTTGCTTTTTTGGAATTGTTGGATTATTGGTTTCATAATATTTAACTTAGATAAAAAAGGTTATTCAAAATAAATTTAATTTTTAACAATTTTATGATTGCTTATTGTCCCAGAATTTTCAATTCTCACAAAGTAAATGCCTTTTGAAAAATCGCTTATGTTAAAATTTGAATCTTCGTTATTGATGTTTATTGTTTTCATAATTCTTCCATTTTAAACAAAAATTAATGACTTGTTCCTAGCGCATAGCCGTTATTTGTTCGAGTAGTTTCAACAACATATTTAGTACCGTTTTTCCAATAACAAGGTGTTGTAAATGCTACACCATTACTGCTACCATAAGTATTACCTGATACAAACTCATTTATTACTCCACCTGATGAGGAGACATTGGTATCTAAAAAACCATTTCGAACTAATGTAATAACTGAGTTGTTGATATCAGTTTGAGGTGCAGTATTATCTCCGTAAATTTTTTGAACAGTTACTGTATTGTTACTGTCAATTTTCCAACATCTTCCTGCATTTGCATTAACATCTTTAGAATTATTGCCATAAACATAAGTAATAGAACCGGTATTGTAAACCGATAGACCGTAATTTCCTTCTACATAAATACCAGGAACAGGAACCGTAGAGCCAAAAACATTTGTTTCTAATTCAACTTGTTCCAAATTAGCTCCTGTGAGAGAACATTTCCATAGTCTGGCATTGGCAAAACCATTTATTTCTTCGTAACCAGTTACATATACAGTGCTGCCCGTTACCTCAACGGCACTTGCCACAGATCTATTTGAATTAGAATTTGTTAAAAATTTTCTTAAACCATTTATCCAAACTACCGCTCTTTCTTTTTCTAAAGTAGCTTGCCAAGTTCCTGCAACATACAAGTCATTTCCAACTACATCAACACCAAATGCTTTTGTTTGGGCGTTGTTTATGCCAGGATATTGTTCCTTGCTGCCAGAAGCTCCAAAACTTTTCCAAACCGTTGCAATATAGTTTTCGTTAGCAGTATCATCGGTTGAATATCCAGCTGTGTAAACTAAACCACCGCCAGTAGTATGTAACGATTTTACAGTCGCAAATTTTCCATTGTTACTAAGTGTAAATACTGTTGAAGCAGCAATTAACATAGGTTTTGTAATACCGTTTACGTACATTTCTCCAGCAAAATACGTTGCTCCGTTGTATTCTTTAAATGCAACTGCTTTATGTCCTTCGGGTGCATTGGCGGCTGTAACATAAGTGCCAATGCCATTTTTCCAAATAATAGGTCGTGGTCCTATAAAATTTCCAGGAGTTTGTGCTATTGGTTCTGCCATGCCACCAACAATAACATTGCTTACTGGCTGTGGATCAACTACAACTGGGATTACAGGTGGTACATAAGGTGCATTGGGATCATCTTTGCTGCAAGAGAATATTAAGGTTGTGATTGCTAGTAATATTAAAAAAAATTTACTCACAATTTTTCTATTGTTTTTTTGGTGTTCGTGAATCGTTGATTTCATGATATTTTGGTTTAATTTTTATTGATTAATTCACTTCAAAGTTGCAACAAGTCAATCATTTAAAAAATGCCCGAAGGACGAATTACCGATTTAAATGACGGATGACGTAAGTTTTCGATGAAAAGCCTGTTTGTCGGGTAAAAAGTTTGTTTCAGGTTTCAAGTTTCAGGTTTGTCATTGCTTGTTCAGATCGCACTTTACACTTCGACCGAAAACTGCCAACTAAAAACTAAATTTAAGGTTTTGTCCAAACGGCTTTAACGTCAAAAGTTCTTGGCGCATTTGGGTCGTTTTTTAGAATGGCTTTGCAAGTCAATGTATAGGTTTTACCAACCAACTCAATTTTGCTGACACCGTTTTCTTCGATGTAATATTCTAAATCGCCTACTTGACCTTCAAACTTCATTTTGACACATCCACTGGGGTCAACAATTTTGTCTATTGTGCCACCAGCTGGATTAAAATTGCCAATTACAAAACCAAGTTTACCTACTTTTTTCTCAGCAATTGCCCAAACCGTTTTGCAAGGATTTATGCTAATATCAGGAACCAAAACATCTATGCTGCTTGCATTTGTTGCTCCGTTAAATGTAATTTCTACTGGTACTGTATAACTTTCTGTTGCTGGAGTTGGTGCTGGCTCATCATCTTTTTTAGACCAAGATAATATAACAATTGCTAATGTTATAATTGAAAAAATTGTTTTTAAATTTTTCATGGTATTTAGTTTTTAATTATCTATTTATAGCACTCTTTTAAGTTTGTAAATTCCTAATAAACCACCCTCGGGACGGCGCGATTCAAAAATCAAATCAGTTGCTGTGAGGTTTAAAATGGTTGCCGTTCCATCAGAAACTCCCCAATTCAAAATCATTTTTTTTCCGTCAAATTTTATGTCATCACATTTTACCTCTAATGTATTCTGACAATTTGGTTGATGACTACCCACAACACTTGTATTGTTTGTATTGATTATTAAATAATCTTTATTGCAAGCTGCTTCATGTATATAATTTATTTCTGGACTTAACACTTCTGGATCTCCATCATTACTAATACGATTATTGTATTTATCAAATTCCCATTTACCATATATTGATGGTGGTGCTGGCTCATCCTCTTTTTTAGAGCAAGAAAATATTGTAACTGTTACAAGCATTAAAAATGCTGTTTTTACTAAATTTTTGATTTGTGTTTTCATAATATTTTTGTTTTAATTTTTATTGGTTTTATTTATCTGAAATCTGAATTCTAAAATTTACAATCTAAGGTTTTGTCCAAGTGGCTTCCAATGCTACTTTCATTATTTTATCTGGATTGCCAGGACCATTTCTAAAAATTAAATTGTCGTGTTTTAAAGTGTATTTATTTCCAGAAAGTGTTAACGAACCACCAGAATTGGCATATTGGTTGCCCAATGTATCAATTACTGCACTAATGGTCATTTTGTCGCAATCGGGTTTTTCGAATGTATAACTATCAAAAGTGCCTCCTTCGTGTTTAAAATTGGTAATGTCGAAACTAAATTTAGTATCTAAATAGGTAATATAACCCAATGCACCGCCACGAGATTTATCGGCACAGAAGTAAGGATTGGCTTGACTTGTAACCAACATACTGCCTTTTTTAGCAACTCCGTTTATCGAAAATTCTAATGGAACCGTGTAATCGGTGGTGGTATTGTCGCCTTGTTCTGGTATTTCGATATCTAATGCTTTTTCAACATCGGTTTTTTGTTTGCAACTTGCTGTTAATAATATTAAAATTATTGCTGATTTATAGATTAGGTTTTTCATAAATATTTATATTTTATTTCAATGTACCAGTATCAAACTTAATTCTCCAAGAAATAAGTTTATTAATGTCAGTTTGTATCATATCGTAAATTTTCAATTTCCAATTGCCTTCAATATTTTTATCTTGAAAAAAAGTATTTAGTGGCGTCATAAGTACATTTATCGGCTCTAAAGTTGCACTGTTAAAACCCGTTGGTGCATAATTTCCAAATACGAAAGCAGAACTGGCGTCAAGTGCTTCAAATGGTAATTGTGTTGTAGATAATGAGTTAAAGGTTAGCGTATTGTTACCATCAAAATTGCTACTATCTCCCGCAGGATCAGCGCCAGATAGTCCAACAAACCCCATTCTTTTTAACAATCCAACTGATGATCCAGATGGTGAAATTAATTCTACAACAACTTCGCCACACCAAGTTCCTTCTAAATTAATTTCTATACTTACTTTAGATGGATCTGCAATAATACCAGATTTATTAACTGTAATAATGCTTGTCGCAGAACCAGGACTTGTAATATTTACTGTAGCATCTGGGACGGTTAAAATATTTTCGTTACTGTGCGTCGAGGCAACCGATTGTGGCACGACTACTACAACTGGTGGCACAACCACCGCTGGTGCTGGGTCATCTTTAGAACACGATAAAATTGTGGTTGTTAGTGATATAATTGCTAATATTATTTTTAGATTTTTCATGATTATTTTATTTAATGTTTAAAATTGTTTTTAAGAATTATTTTATTTCAACGCTCCAACATCAAACTTAATTTTCCAAGCATTGAGTGTTACTCTATCGCCAACATTGTGGTCATAAACTCTAAGTCGCCAAGTACCTTTTATGTTTTTATTCATAAAAAAAGTATTAAGTGGCACAACAGGAACGGTTACTGGAAAAGTATTTTCGCCAACCAACTGACCATAATTGCCTGTTTGTAAAACTGCTGACGGTAATGCAACATCAGTATAAGTTGTATTGAAACTTAATTTATTGCCCTTAACGCAATCGTTTATTGCACCGCAATTATTATTTGTTAAAATGCCTCCAACAACAGTTCCTGGTCTTTTTATCAATGCGCAAGATTCTCCCGATGGCGTGAAAATTTCAACAATTACTTCTCCAATATAAGATGCTGTCAAATCTAATTCGATAGTTACTTTAGATGGATTACCAATAATTCCGTCTTTATCAATTTCGATAGCATTACTTAATAAACCAGGGTTTACGCCACTGCCACAAGTCGAGCCAAATCCTCCTGGAATAGTTACACCGTCTGGCACAGCAAGTTCAGTATTGTTTTCTTTTACAGCTGGCAATGTTAGTTTGGTGTCTGCAACAACTGCTGCTGGTGGTGCATCGTCATCTTTCGAGCAAGATAAAATTGTGGTTGCTAGTGCAATGATTGCAATTGTATTTTTAATTATTGTTTTCATAATGTTAATTTTTTATTAGATTATTTACTCAGGAATATTGAACTTGGCACAAACTTGACTGTAAGTCATTTGGCTGTAATCTGGTTTTGGAGTTGTGCCTCGCCCAGATGGAACGCCACCAGGGATAATTATATAGCGGATTTTTGCAACTCCAGAATAATTTTTACTAACTTCAATTAAATTAATTTTATATGATGAATTAATAATTTTATTATTTATGGTATCGTTATAAGGTAACTGATAAATTTCATTACCACTTTGATAGACATACATAATAATTAGACCTTTATCTAAAATATCTTGCGAAATATTAGCATTAATTTGAATAGAACTAGTTGAAAAACTAATCCAATCGCTATAAATAACATTTGCACTACCAGCTACACCATTAGTACCATTTTTCCCATCGACACCATTTGTGCCGTTTGTGCCATTTTCGGGTTTACTGCACGAAAAGTTTAAAAGCGAGATAATAAATAATGCTACAACAACAAGGCTGTAATTGTTTTTTCTTGAATTTTTTGAATTTGTTTTCATAATAAAATTTTTAATGTTTTTTTGGAGTTCGTTAATTATTGTTTTCATAATTTTTGTTCTTTTTGATTAATAATAGTCAAATTTGCAACAACCCTTCCATTTAAAAAACCACACACGGACGAAATGCAGAATTAAATGACGGATGACATAGGTTTTCGATGAAGTGCTTGTTTGTTGGACATAAGGTAGATTTAAAGTCTCAGTCTCAGTCTGCAAACTGAGACTGCGACTGAAAACTGAAAACTGCCATCTTAAAACTTATTTCTTAATAATCTTGAGAACCTGCCCCGAATCGTTGCTATAAACTTTAGTAAAATAATTGCCTGATTGTAATCCTGAAAAATCGATTTCGGTTTTTAAATCATCAAAATTTTTGGTTATTAATTCTTGACCAAGTAAATTAATGATTGAAACTTTGGTAATTTTTTCTGAATTTTCAACATTCAAAATACTAGTTACTGGGTTTGGATAAACTTTTAGGTTGCTAAATTCAAATTGGTTATTGGCAAGAGCAGTTGTTGTGATATCTATCTTGAAATTGCCTTCGGTAAAATCTTCTACTTCATAAAAATGTCCTACGTTTACATAATAAGTTATTCCGAGTGTTGATGTAAATGTTGAACTTTCGTTTTGACCAGCATTTCCTGAATCTGCGCCAGCAATACACAACAAACCGCTACAAGTACCGTCATAAACAAAAAGTTCTGGATCAAAACTTGTGTCAACATTGGTTATAGCAACGGTTATTGCAGACCCATTTCCTATAAAGCTATACCATAATCCGTCGTTCATTCCGCTTTCGCAAGTCATAAAACCGTTGTTATTGGTCGATGCTTGACCACGAGTTTGCACATTAGAATAAGGCAATGTTACTGCATTAAAAGCATTTGCGCAAGCATCGTTAGAAGGAATCGATGTTTGATCTATAATATTAATTGTTGTAGGAAAATTACTAACGGTGGCATTGGTTGGATTACTAAGAATCAACGTGAAGTTTTCAAAATCATCGACAACGGCGTCTGGCAAAAGATCTATTACTATACTTTTTAAACTGTTGTCACCATTTGCCCAAGTCAAAGTTCCTACACAAGGACCATAATCGATATTGCCGTAAGCCGAACCATCGTTGGGAGCATAATCTATAGTACAAACTCCATTAGTACCGCCTTGACGTTCAACTTTTATTGTTATTGATTGGTTTTCGTAACCGATATTAGCAATAGAACTGTAATTGAATTCGATATTGGAAGGACTCAAATTAAAAATTTGAATAGTAAAATTGCCTTCGGGTTCATCAACATCGCTTCGATAATTTCCAACATTAATGTAATAAGTAAGATTTTGAGTGGTTGCAATTGTGAGTTCTTCAATGCCGCCTGCAAAACCTAAATCGGCAGATGCGACGCAAGACAAGTTTCCACAACTGCCAGTATAAACGTCTAGTTGCGCATCGAAAGTAGCATCAAGATTAAAAATACCAACTTGCATATTGCTTCCTGTTCCCTGAAACCTGTACCAAACTCCATCATTCATAGGGTTGGCGCACTGCAAGAAACCAGAGTTATTAGTAGCGTTTTGAGCATTTGTTTGCAAGTTTGTGTATGGAAAAGCATTGGCTTGTAAAGCCCCAGAACAAGCATCGTTGGCTGGTGGAATTAAATAGTCAATTTTAATATTAGGTCTAATATCACTAACATCATTAGAAATGCCTGGTGCGATAGTATTATTCTGCCAAATTTGCGAAGGTCCATTAGACCATCTGAATTGTTTTGCAGTTGATGATTCATTTCCAACAAAATCTGCAGTTGTATTTTGGATAATTATTTTTAAATTATTTCCAGTATAAATAAACGGTGTTGTTAAAGTAATTGTTTCCCAACCAGAAGCAGGTAAAAAAGAAGGGAAAACAGTTGCACCCGAAGCCACTTGGGTTTTTCCAACAATTTCGTTTGCAAATGTAGTTGGCGTAAAAGTTGTTGCTGTTGTGTTCAACATTCTTGCAACATAACTTGATATCCCATTGGGAGTAGTAAATGAATTGTAATAAAAAGAGATTGCAGTAATCTTCGATCCTGTAACCAATCCAAGTTCTGCAGCCGTATAAATCATTGCAGTGTGTTGATAACCAGCATAAGAACCCAACGGATGAGTGTAACCAAATTGATTAGCATTATTGGCTGGAATTGTAACCGATTGTCCAACAATATTGCAACAACAACCTAGTAACATCATTAATAATAATGTTTGCCAAAAAAATTTTGGCCTTTTTCGATTTAACTTGTAATTTGATTTCATAGCATTTTGATTTTAATTGAATTATAACAATTCAAAGTTGCAACAACCCTTCCATTTAAAAAACCACACACGGACGAAATGCAGATTTAAATGACGGATTACATAACTTTTCGATGAGTTGCTTGTTTTGGGGATTAAAAACAGGTTTAAAACAAAAAAGGCTTGCCTTACAGACAAACCTTTTTCTTCAATAAAAACAAAAGTTCATGAAAACTTTTTTCTTTGAATATTTATGAATATTAAATTTAAAAACCTGAACTCGATTAATACTAGATTTTTATTTAACCAAATAGACTATGTAATCCTTTTTAATACAGAAGATACTTTGCTTAATTTTAGAACACATAACTATTTGAAAAGTAAACTTTTCAGACTATGAAATTCTAATTTTTATTATTTTCTGTATGGTTAGAATTAATAACCGAACTCAGGTTAAAAACTTAATACTTAACAATCTTGATAACCTGCTCCGAATCGTTGCTATAAACTTTTGCTAAATAGTTACCCGATTTTAAAATTGAGAAATCAATATCGGTTTTAAAATCATTGAAATTTTTGGATACCAATTCTTGACCAAGCAAGTTAATAATTACAATTTTGGTGATGGTTGATGTGCTTTCTATATTCAAAACATTGGTTACTGGATTTGGATAAACAGTAATTTTTGGCAAATCAAAATTAAATTCATCATTTGAAAGAGTAGCAGCCCCACAGCCTTGGGTTGATTTTAAACCATAATTGATATTATTTATGATATCGTTTCCAAAAGTTGTTAGATTATTAACGTTACTATTTGTGGTAATGACCCGAAAGGTTGTACTATTTAGATTGGGATTACTTACTGTACAATCATGATTGAAAGTCCATGCCAACCAACCAATATTTCTTGCACAAGATTCTTGCAATATTGTTGGATAAATGTCGTATAAACCCAAATCTCCACAACTATTATTATCTTGATTGTTGGCTATTTCTCCTAAAATAAAACAAACATTAGTGTTCTGCGCTTCGTTTAATTTGGCTTGAATTTGAGCAGTTGTACTAGCATATCCGCCCCAATAGGCATGCGAAGAAAAAATTAAATTATTTTGACTATCTGCGGCATTCATACTTGCTGCAATGCTCAATAATTCTGTAGATGATTGTCCGCAATCTGGTGCATCAATCATAATTGGCACTGTGATTCCCCCATTTCGCAAGGTTGTAATAGCGGCGTTATAGTTTGTTTTAAAATTGGTTAATGCTGCTACTGGATTGCTTGTCCATCGAACTTTATCAAATTCATTAGCTAGATTAATTATGATTTTTGATTTGTTTGTATTTATTAAATTAATGATTGCAGCGCTAGTCCAAAAATTCATAACGTTGGTATTAAAATGAGCCCAATCGGTCTTGCAAGTAATAAAACTGTCATCGTGAATACTCAAAATAGGCACCATGCCTTTGGTAATGCAATAGGCAACAATATTACTTAAATGCCCGTTGTTAACATAGCCATTCATGGTTCCTGGTGCTCCACCGTTTGGGGTTTGGTCGCGCCAACTTTGTCCGTTTGTATACCATGGCAGTCTAATGGCATTAGCACCAGTTAATGCTACCTGATCGATATAGGATTTGTATTGTACCGCATTGTCTAGCGCGACAGTGCCTTCATTTATTAAAGGATAATTGACACCACGCAAAACAATATTTTGACCATTGGTTAATGTCAAATTTCTGCCAACAACTTTTAGTGTTGTTTGTTGTCCAAAAGTCAATACTTGAAATAAAATTGTAGTAAAAAGTAATAAATTTTTCATGCTTTTTGTTTAAATGCCATTGAAAGTGGCGATGTTAATTTTAACTAAAATCACAAAATATCGAGCAAAAAAATTAGATAATAGACTAGATGATTTTAATAAACTCATTTTATTTAAAAGCGCCTCTTTCAAAAATCAATTTCCAAGATATTATTTCTGCGCCAAAGTCTGAATTAGAGTCAACAACTTTTAATTTCCATGTGCCCTGAATGTTTTTGTTTTGTAAGAAACTAAAAATAGGTTCAATATTTAAAGCAATTGATTCTCCTTTGCTTTCTTTATAATCTCCTGCGACAATATCTTCGGCAAAATTGATTGTTTTGCTAAATTGGCTCGAAAAACGCACTTTGTTTGCTGCTATAAAAGGTTTATTTCCAGCTTTGGCTATAAATATTTGTTCTAAGCCGTCGGGTGCAATCAAACTAAAGGTTAATTGTGCTGAATAAGTATGTTTGATATTCATTTCTAGAATAATTTTATTCTTGTCTTTGATAAATCCTGCTTTGTCGACTTTAATTTCCGATATTGATGGTCTTTCTTGATTACTTGGCATCAAAATACTCAAAATTGCAACTGGAGTGTTGTTTTCGTATGAAACCAAATCAGAAATTGTATCATCGTTTTTGGAACAAGAAAAAAAAGTTAAGCTCACAATTACCATTGCTACTATTGTTTTACAATTTTTTATTACAAAATTGCTTTTTCCTTTTTGACGGTGAAATATATTCTGTTTCATGGTTTTTTGTTTTTTATTAATTAATGTTAGACCAAAATCATTCTATTAAAACCCATTGCTTAATGGCACATCAAACACACCTTCGGTAACTATTTTTTTCACAACAGGGTTGTCTCTTCTGTCATTCAATGTAAATTTAAAAGTACCTTTGGCTCGTGTACTGGTAAAGGTTGTGATATTAATATTGCCCGCACTCGGAAAACTATAGTTTGTATCTTTGCCGTAATTAACAATACTGCCATTGGTTCCATCAAGAGTAATAGTACCTACTTTGGCATTGGCTTCATTGAGTGAAAAAATCATTGTATTGCCACTTGCATCTCTTGCGTTTATTGAAGTGATTTTGAGTACACTGTCGCCACCAGTAGCCGAAACAGCTGTCCAAGCAACATCGTCTATTTTGCAAGTAAATGTGCCGCTGCCTTCCTCAACTGGTGCTGGTGCATCGTCGTCTTTCGAACAAGACACGAGAGATAGCGAACTAACGAAGTATAATAAGGTTATTGCTATTGTAAAAATTGTAATTGTTTTTTTGATAATTGTTTTCATAATTTTTGTTGTTTTTATTTTTACAGATTAAAATTATTTAAAGTTTATTTTGTTTGGTTTGTGAAAAAAATATTGAGAATTAATTTTATTTTGAAATTTTAATTTGAATTGGCAGTAAGGCTTTATCTTCAAATGGAACATTTGCTGTATAATTTCCAATTTTGATAAATCCTGTTTTACTGTTTTTATCGGTAAAAGCCAAAACAATTGATGTTGCTAAGTCGTTTACACCAGAAATCACTCCGTTATTAAAATTATCTCCAGTTCCAATCGTTATACTTTTTGCTGCAAATAAATTAGAAATATCTTCGTTAGTTTTTAGGTTATCAAATTCTAAAGCTGATATTGTCGTTAACATTGCTTTAATTTTAGAATTTGTGATAGTGCTCCAATTTCTTACATATCCAGTTCGGCCTGACATTCCATTAACACTTTCAAAAAACCTACCATTAGATCCGTAATTATATGCCAAATCTACTTTATTTGAATTAGCAAGAGCTTCGGCTTTATTATATAAGATTCCATCGTACAAGTTAATAAAACATTTATTTGTAGTAGATTCGTTATTTGCAATACTTTCTACAATTAACGAATATTCTAATAGTTTGGGACTCTCAATTGGTAATGGGTCATCGTCATTTTTTGAACAAGAAACCAGCGAACTTGTAGAGCAAAATAAAGTCATTGCTACTGCAAAAATTGTAATTGTTTTTTTGATAATTGTTTTACTAGTTTTCATGATTATTTATATTTATTGGTTTATAATATTCAAAGTTGCAAATAAGCGTTCAAACAAAAAACCACCAACGGACGAACGACCGAATTAAATGACAGACGACATGGGTTTTCGATGAATGACTTGTTTTTTGGGATTAAAAGCAGGTTTTTTTAAATGTCAGGTTTTGTCTTTGTTTTCAGTCTTGGTTGACTATTTTTAAATTAGAGATTTTGAAATCAATATTTAATTCGACATTCACTATTCAAAAAAAGGTTTGTCATTGCAACAAACCTTTTCATCAATAAAAACAAAAGTTCATGAAAACTTTTTCTTTTAATAATTGGTTAAATTTTAAGCCAAACATAAATATTCTACATTTTTAACTGTAATCTGTAAACTAACATTAACCACTAATCAATAAAAACTCAGTTCTTAACAATCTTTACTATTTGTTCTTTATTCTCAGAATTTATTCTAACCAAATACGAACCACTTTGCAAACCCGAAATATCAATTTGTGTTTTTAAATCATCAAAATTTTTAGATAATAATTCTTGTCCAAGTAAATTAATTATTGATACTTTGGTTATTTTCTGGGCATTTTCAACATTCAAAATATTATTTACTGGATTTGGATAAACTTTTAGGTTGTTAAATTCAAATTGATTATTAGCTAAAGCAGTTGTTGTTATGTCAATTTTAAAATTACCTTCAGGAGCGTCAAAATTTCCTTCAGTATCCCCAATATTTACAAAATAATTAGTACCCAGAGTTGATAAAAATGTAATTGTTTCGCTATCGCCACCACC
>JAYTMQ010000015.1:0-6142 GCA_043728355.1 Bacteroidota bacterium | reverse complement strand
AGGTTTCAGGTTTCAGGTTTCAGGTTTCAGGTTTCAGGTTTCAGGTTTCAGGTTTCAGGTTTCAGGTTTCAGGTTTCAGGTTTCACAAAAAAATCCAATTTCAAACGAAATTGGATTTTTTTTATTTTATATATATCTGAAAACTAATATCTAAATTTTCTTAAACCCTAACAATATTAGCCCCAATAGCTCTCAAACGCTCGTCAATTCGTTCGTAACCTCGATCAATTTGTTCAATGTTCTGAATTGTGCTTGTTCCTTTTGCAGATAATGCAGCTATTAATAATGAAATTCCAGCACGAATGTCAGGCGATGACATCGTTGTGGCTTTAAGTTGCGATTTAAAATCGTGTCCCATAACAACGGCTCTATGCGGATCGCAAAGCATAATTTTTGCACCCATATCGATTAATTTATCGACAAAAAACAAACGGCTTTCGAACATTTTTTGGTGAATTAAAACATCTCCACGTGCTTGTGTAGATACTACCAAAATTATACTCAATAAGTCTGGAGTCAACCCTGGCCAAGGCGCATCGGCAATTGTTAAAATTGATCCATCTATATCGGTTTTAATTTCATAACCTTCTTTGTGTTCTGGAATATAAATATCGTCACCACGTTTTTCTAGCGTAATACCAAGTTTTCTGAAAGTATTTGGAATAACACCAAGGTTGTCCCAAGATACATTTTTTATAGTAATTTCGCTTCTTGTCATAGCAGCTAGTCCAATCCAAGAACCAATTTCTATCATGTCTGGCAAGATTCTGTGTTCGCAACCGCCAAGACTTTCTACGCCTTCGATTGTTAATAAATTGGAACCAATTCCAGTAATTTTTGCGCCCATCGAATTCAACATTTTACACAATTGTTGCAAGTAAGGTTCGCAAGCGGCATTATAAACTGTCGTTGTTCCTTCTGCTAGAACTGCTGCCATTACAATATTTGCAGTTCCAGTTACCGATGCTTCGTCAAGCAACATATAGGCACCTTTTAATCTGCCTTCGACTTCAACACCATAAAAATGGTCTTCTCTTTCGTATCTAAAAGTTGCTCCAAGATTTATAAAGCCTTCAAAATGAGTATCTAATCTTCTACGTCCAATTTTATCACCGCCTGGTTTTGGAATATAACCACAACCAAAACGTGCCAAAAGTGGTCCAACAATCATTATAGAACCTCGCAAAGAACCGCCTTCTTTCTTGAAAGCTTCGGTTTTTAGGTAATCAATATTAACATCATCTGCTTGAAATGTATAATCTCCTACTCCATTTTTCTGGATTTTCACTCCTAAATTTCCGAGTAAAACTATTAATTTATTGACATCAATAATGTCTGGAATATTAGTAATTCTAACTTTTTCTGAAGTTAGTAATGCAGGACATAAAACTTGTAAAGCTTCATTTTTTGCTCCTTGTGGATGAATGTCTCCTTTAAGACGAATGCCACCTTCGATTTTGAATGTACTCATTTTTTTGTAGTGTGTTCTATGGTGTAAGTTGTATGTTAAGGTTTTGTAATTAAAAGACTTACAACCTAAAACATATAACCTACAACTTTTTTACTTTTTAACGAAAGGTTTCTTTTTTATTGGTTTGTTTGGTGTAATTTTTGGCTGACCAGCTGGCATTAATTTGTTTGAAACTCGCTTGTTGGTTCGCATTAAATCATCGGTTCTTAATAATGATTCGCTACTGGTCATCAAATTAAGTTTTCCGTCTGATAATTCATACAAATGTTCGAAAATTACTTCGTCTGTAACTGTGTCTTTGTTCCAACTTAAATACGATTTTTTCATGTGATTGGCAATCACTTTTACCAATGCAGATTTCAATTCGCCTTCCTCCCACTTGTTGGCAACATCAATCATGTACTTAATATTATTGCCATAATATCTGTATTTAGGATGGTTTTGCGGATAAGCCAAAATATCAGGTTTCATTTGTAAAACTTCTCGAGTCGGAATAGGATATGGCGAATCGACTTTCAATTGAAAATCAGACATAATAAACAATTGATCCCACAATTTATGCTGGAAATCTGGAACATCACGCAAGTGCGGATTCAAACTTCCCATAACTTGAATAATGTATTTCGCCAATTTATTGCGCTCAATTTCATCTTCAATTTCAATAGCTTGAAAAATTAATTTTTGTAAATGACGACCATATTCTGGAATGATAAGATGTTGTCTTTCAGAATTATATTCTAAATTAAACACAACATCGTTGGCATTTTCTTTTATATATTTTGCGTTCATATTTATAGTGAAACGATTCCTTTTATAACGGAAACTTCTTTATATTTTTGGATTATTTCGTTCGAATTTTCAACGGTTACATCAACTGAAATACTTGTGTATTTGCCTGTTTTTGATTTTGTAGTTTTAATAACTGCGCCCATACAATTAAATGCGTTTTCGACAAATTCGACGTTGTTTTCGATACTTGGAACAATAAATTTGAACAAATATTCTGCTGGCCAAGAATTGCTATTGTCTAATTCTACTTGCAATCTATCATAAAATTCTTGAGCTTCTTTTTCTTTATTATCGTCCATTACTAAATTAAAATAAAAGCAAATATAGTAATTTGATTCTATATTATGAATTATAGATTTTAGATTTTATGCAAGTTTAAAATTATTTGAAAAAAAACAGTAAATTCGCATTTAAAGTTTAGAAAATGCAAAAAGAAATTATAGTCATTATTGGTGGTCCAGGAAGCGGAAAAACTTCAATTATTAACGATTTGATCTCAAAAGGATTTTGTTGTTATCCAGAAATTTCGAGAGAAGTTACTCTAAAAGCAAAAGCCGACGGAATCGAACAATTGTTCTTGACAAATTCAATTTTATTCAGTGAACTATTGCTTGAAGGAAGAATTCAACAATTTAAAAACGCCCAAAATGAAAGTCACGAAATTGTTTTTATAGATCGTGGAATTCCAGATGTTTTGGCTTATATGAAATTTATTGGCGACGAATATCCGGACCATTTTGAATTGGCTTGTATTGAAAATAAATACTCAAAAATATTTGTATTACCGCCTTGGTCAGAAATTTATGTTTCTGATAATGAGCGTTATGAAAGCTATGAACAAGCCGAAGAAATTCACAATCATTTAGTAGAAACTTATCAATCTTATGGTTATAATTTGATAGATGTTCCAAAAGATACGGTTGAGAATCGGGTTTTGCATATTTTAGATAAATTGAAATAATTTTCAGTTTTTATTACTATTTAAAAGCATTTATTGGTAGAATTTCATTAAATTTGTTTAAATTTTTTCAAAATGGGTAAGCCTGAAATAAAATATATCACACAAGAGGAATATCTTACTTCCGAAAGATTAGCTACAGAAAAACACGAATATTTTGAAGGAGAAATATTTGCAATGAGTGGCGCGTCCATTCCACATAATATTATTTTTAAAAACACATTTATTGATTTAGGAGTCAAATTAAAAGGTAAAGGTTGCCAACCTTTTGGTAGCGATTTGCGAATTTTTATTCCCGAAAATACACTTTATACCTATCCTGATTTAAGCATTATCTGCGGACAAGTAGAAACTACTGACGATAAATTTGATACAGCAACTAATCCAACCGTAATATTTGAAATCCTTTCAAAATCAACTGGCGGTTATGACAAAGGTGCAAAATTTACTTTATATCGAAAAATAAAAACTTTGCAAGAATACATAATGATTGATTCGGAACAAATGATGGTTATAAAACAAATTCGAAATAATGACAATTCGTGGCAATTAACCGAATATACTGGTTTAGAACAAACTTTTGAATTAAATTCTGTGAATCTAAAAATGCAATTGTCCGAAATTTATGAAGGAGTAAAATTCAAATAAATAATTTTACCAAAAACTGAACAATCATAAATGACCGCCAACGAAACCCTAAAAAAATATTGGAATCACGAGGCTTTTCGTTCGCCACAAGATGATATTATTTTATCGGTTTTGGCAAGAAAAGATACTTTTGGATTAATGCCAACTGGTGGCGGAAAATCAATATGTTTTCAAGTTCCAGCAATGATGTTAGACGGAATTTGCCTTGTAATTTCGCCTTTGGTTGCTTTGATGAAGGATCAAGTTGCCAATTTGCAAAAGCGTGACATTAAAGCAATGGCAATATTTGGTGGCGTTTCAACCGACGATTTATTAATTTTATTAGACAATTGTGCATTCGGAAATTACAAGTTTCTTTATATTTCGCCAGAACGTTTACAAAACGATTTTGTTTTAGAACGCATCAAGAATTTGCCAATAAATCTAATTGCAATCGACGAAGCGCATTGTGTTTCGCAATGGGGACACGATTTTCGTCCTGCTTATTTAAAAATAAATTTACTCAAGGAACATTTCGAGAAAATACCATTTTTAGCTTTGACAGCATCGGCAACCAAGCGCGTAAAAGATGATGTTATCTTGCAATTAAAACTTAATAAACCCTCAATTTTCGAAAAATCCTTTGCAAGACCAAACATCGCGTATATGGTTTTCGAAGTAGAAGATAAAATGTTTAGAATCGAACAAATTCTGAAAAAAAATCCAGAATCTTCTATAATTTATGTCCGAAATCGTAAGGCTTGTCTCGATATTTCTGCGCAATTGCAAAACATCGGGATTAAAGCGACTTATTATCACGGTGGCTTATCAATTAAGGAAAAAGACAAAAATATGCAACTCTGGATGGACGAAAATGTGCAAGTTATTGTTGCCACAAATGCGTTCGGAATGGGAATTGATAAGGCAAACGTAAAAACGATAATTCACATTCAATTGCCAGAAAATCTCGAAAATTATTACCAAGAAGCTGGTCGCGCTGGACGAAATGGAGAAAAAGCATTTGCAGTTTTACTAACAAGTCAATCAGATATTACACAAGCAACGCAGCAATTTTTGGTAGTTTTGCCAGACAAAATTTTCCTTAAAGAAATGTATATTAAATTGTGTAATTATTTTCGAATTGGCATAAATGAGGGCTTGGACGAAGAATTTTCGTTTAATTTGAATCAATTTTGCTCGAAATATAATTTTCCAGTTTTAAAAACTTTCAATGCCATGCAGTTTTTGGACAATCAAGGAATCATTAGTTTGTCGCAGGGATTTTCAGAAAAAATTAGTTTGCAATTCATTATCGAATCCAAAGAAGTCATTCGATACATAAGTTTAAATCCTAAAGAAGAAGAAGTCATTTTGGCAATTCTGCGAAATTATCCTGGAATTTATGAAATGCAAACTAACATAAATATTTCGTTAATTACAAAAAAATCGAATTCGAGCGATGCAATTGTGAGTGCAATTTTATTGAAATTAAAAGAAAAAGAAATTATAGATTACAAAGCCAAAAATAATGATGTTACAATCATTTTCAACGAAATTCGTGACGATGACCGAACTATCAATAAAATTGCAAAATTTTTAGAAAACCAAAACAACCTTAAGAAGTCGAATTTTCAATCAGTTTTAGATTATGTAAATGATAAGGATCATTGCAAAAGCAGGCAAATTTTGGCATATTTTGGTCAGCGTGATTCAAAAGATTGCGAAATTTGTTCTTTTTGTATTACAAAAACCAATAAAAAAATAGATCAAAAAACATTATCAGATAAAATTATTCAATTATTGAATATACAAGAAATGAGTTCAAGAGAAATCGAAAAACTAACCAAACATAAAACTACCGATGTTGTCTTGGCAATTCAAAATTTATTGGAAAACAGCAAGATTAAGGTTTTATCTACAAATAAGTATAAACTGAAATAAAAGCTGACACGGATTACAAAAATTTAACAGATTAAATTTTTATACTTTTTTTATAATTCAAAAATTAAATTCGTGAACCCGACGCTTCGGGACGTGTCAAAAAAAAAAATTATGGAAAAATTAAAAATAGTTTTTATGGGAACACCAGAATTCGCAGTTGGAATTCTAGAAACCATAATCAAGAATAATTTTGATGTTGTTGGCGTCATAACCGCAGCCGACAAACCAGCTGGACGAGGTCAGAAAATAAAATATTCGGCAGTAAAAGAGTTTGCTGTGTCGAATAATCTAAATTTATTGCAACCAACCAATTTAAAAGACGAAAGTTTTTTATTAGAATTGAAAGCATTAAACGC
>JAYTMQ010000014.1:0-23462 GCA_043728355.1 Bacteroidota bacterium | reverse complement strand
CAATGCAATAAATGTTCTTGTCTTCCCGAGCGCAGTCGAGGGACAATTTCCAAAAATTATATGGAAAGCTTGGCAACAAGATAAAATTTCTTATTTATCGATAACCGATAATGGTCCCGGCGCAAATCCCGAAAAACTTAAAGCTTTGTTCGAAGAATCAGAACTTGGTAGCACAAAATCTGGATTGGGTTTGCACCTAATTCGCGATATGGCAAAAGCTATTGAATGCGAAATTTCGGTAGAAAGTACAATTGGTGTTGGAACAACTTTTACTTTAAAAATCAAGTAATAAAACAATCCGTTAACTATACCAATTTTCAGAATATAACATAGATGCAACCAATTTAAACTTAAAAAAACGGATTTTATATAAAAAAATTAGCGAACATTCGTTAAATCTGTGTGATATGTGTCAAATCTTGAATTATTAGTCTGCTCAATCTACCACATATAAAAAAAACATTATTCTAATCAGGAAAAATTTTTCCAGGATTCAAGATATTATTTGGGTCAAATATAGATTTTATGCCTTTCATCAATCCAATTTGAGTTTCGTTAAAAGCAATATCCATATAGTTTTTTTGAACAAAACCAATGCCGTGTTCGCCAGACAAAGTTCCTTTGAGCGAAACTGTTAATTCGAAAATTTCACGAATTCCTTTGGTTACTTCGGTTTTCCAATTTTCATCGGACATTTCGCCTTTAATGATATTTACGTGCAAATTTCCATCGCCAGCGTGACCATAACAAACCGATTTGAAACCATATTTATTGCCAATTTCTTTGATGCCTTTTAGTAATTTTGGCAATTCATATCGTGGCACAACCGTGTCTTCTTCTTTATAAATCGAATTGGCTTTCACGGCTTCGGCAACCGATCGGCGCAATTTCCAAAGGGCATTTTTTTGATCTTCGGAATCGGCAAACAAAACCTCATCGATTTCGAATTGCTCGACAACAGTCATAATTTTCTCGGCTTCTTGCATTAAAATATCAGGATAATTGCCATCAACTTCAACCAACAAATGTGCTTTTACTTCGTCTTTTACGTTTACTGCAATATTTGGGTTGAATTTCAAAGTCCAATCAATTGCGTCACGTTCCATAAATTCGAGTGCGCTTGGCACAATTCCAGCTCGAAAAATTGCCGAAACGGCTTCGCAAGCTTGTTCGGCTTTGTAAAACGGCACCAACATTAAAACATTATGCGAATTTTTAGGCAGCAATTTCATTACAATTTTAGTAATTATTCCCAAAGTTCCTTCGCTGCCAACCATTAATTGGGTCAAATTATAACCAGTCGAATTTTTTAAAGTATTGGCTCCAGTCCAAATAATTTCTCCATTTGCCAAAACAACTTCAAGATTTAAAACATAATCTTTTGTAACTCCGTATTTTACAGCACGAGCACCACCAGCATTTTGGGCTACGTTCCCTCCTATCCAACAACTTCCTAGGCTGCTTGGATCTGGCGGATAAAACAATCCTTTTTCGGCAACAGCTTCTCGCAAAACCTGAGTAATTACAGCAGGTTCGACCATAACTTGCAGATTTTGTTCGTCGATATTCAAAATGTTATTCAGCCTTTCAGTCGATAAACCAATACCTTTATATATACACAATGCGCCACCACTTAAACCTGTACGTCCGCCAATTGCAGTAACAGGAATATTGTGTTGGTTGGCGAGTTTCAGAATTTCCGAAATTTCAAAAGCATTTGCAGGCTTCACGACAACACTGGGCGGAAAAACATAATCTTCGGTTTCGTCGTGACCATAATGATTTCGAGTTTCTTGGTCGGTAAAAACGAATTGTTTTCCTAGAATGTTTTCTAAACTATTTAAAATTTCTGGTGAGATTGGCATTTGAATTATTTTGAATTGTAAAGATAAATAATTTTTTTATTTGGGTGCGACCCTTCGTGAAAAACTTCGGGTCAGGCTTTACGTTCCCACTTTTTTTTTAAAAGGCAAAAAAAATGCCTTAAAAAAAAGAGCTCCACTTCAATCCTTCGCACTAAAACCTAAATTTTAAACAAATCTCGTTTTGAACACAAATGCCCAAGCCCAGATTGAAGGGCAAATCCTTTTTTTCAATAGCCACGAGTTTAAACCCGTGGCAATTGAAAAAAAGATTTGGAATGAAAGCTGGAAATAGCTCCATAGAAAACTACTTCTTCTTCATATTCGGTAAAAAGTAACAAACTATTCCAAAAATAGGCAAAAAAGAACATATTTGATAAACGAAAGTTATTGAAGTATAATCGGCTAAAACGCCCAATAATGCTGAACCTAACGCACCCATTCCAAACGCAAAACCATAGAAAAGTCCAGAAACCATTCCGAGTTTTTTGGGCAAAAGTTCTTGTGCATAGACAATTATCGCAGGAAATGCCGACGAAATAATTATACCTATTATTATCATTAAGACATCAGTGTAAAATAAATTGGCAAACGGCAACATCAATGCAAATGGCGTCGCTCCAAAAACCGAAAACCAAATAATGTATTTTCGCCCAAATTTATCGCCCAATGGTCCACCAAGAATTGTTCCTAATGCGTAGGCAAATAAATAAATAAACATATGAAATTGAGCCTGTTGAATGGTCAATCCAAATTTTTCAATAACATAAAATGTATAATAAGTTGATAAACTTGCAGAATAGAAAAACTTGGTAAAAATTACGAAAAGTAAAATTGCAATTGCTGTTTTAACTTTTGAATCAGATAAAGTGTGTTGTTCTATAAAAAGTCTTTGTTTATCAAGTTTCAATTTGAGATTATCACGATACCAAAATGCAATTTTCGAGATAATCATTAATCCTAATGTCGATGCTACAAGAAACCAAATAATATATTGTTGCGAATTGGGCACTACAATGGCAGCGACTAAAAGCGGTCCAAGTGCCGTGCCAAGATTGCCCCCTACCTGAAAAATAGATTGTGCCAAACCACGTTTACCGCCCGAAGCCATATTCGAAATTCGAGCCGATTCTGGATGAAAAATTGCTGAACCCAATCCAATTAGCATTGCCGAAACGATTATCCAAGGCAAAGTATTGGCATAAGCCAAAGATAAAATTCCTAAAGATGAAAAAATCATTCCGTAAACTTGAGAAAATGGTTGAGGTTTTTTATCAGTATAATTTCCAACAAATGGCTGAAAAATAGACGCTGTTATCTGAAATGAAAAGGTAATTATCCCGATTTGCGTAAACGATAAACCATAATTTTGTTTCAAAATCGGGTAAACCGATGGAATTATTGCTTGAATTAAATCGTTCAATAAATGTGCAAAACTTATTGAAAAAAGTATGGAATAAATTGTTTTATTGGCTAAATCTTGTGAATTTATTTTGGATAGCATTGTTTGTATTTATGATGCAATGTAGTTTATTTAAGGATTTTTGTCATTTCGACGATATGAGAAATCGCATTAGTTGCATATATTATGTGATTTCTCTCATCGTCGAAATGACAAAGCGATATTGAAATTTCTTTTAACTAAACGACATTGATTTATGATGCAAAAATAGTATTTCGACACGAATTTCAAGAATTTTCACGCATTAAAAAATAAGTTTTTATTAGCTCGTAAAAAAAATTCATACAAATTTCCTTAGTAGTCGCACTTCCAGATTCATATCACAAATTTTTACGATTTAAAAGTAGTGAAATATAACAAAATTAAAAATTAGTGTTTTTCGTGAAATTCGTGGCAAAAAATCCTAAATTTGTGTTTATCAAAAAAATGGAAAACCAAAACAAATTATCGGCACTTCGGGAAAAAGATGGTGTTGCGCCACCTGAGATTGTGAGTAGCAATTCGGCATCGCAAATTCAATCTTTTCGAAAAATTCTACCATCTTCACAAGAATTGATTGACGGAATTTTGGCTGGAAATATTTCTGCTTTAAGTCGCGCCATAACTTTGGTTGAAAGTACAAATGTTTCTCATCTTGAAAAAGCAAACCAAATTATAAATACTTGTTTACCAAAAGCAAATAAGTCAATTCGAATTGGAATAACTGGCGTTCCTGGAGTTGGAAAAAGTACATTTATTGAAGCATTTGGATTGTATTTGACATTGATCGGAAAAAAAGTGGCTGTTTTGGCAGTTGATCCAAGTAGCACCATATCTCACGGAAGTATTTTGGGCGACAAAACCCGAATGGAAGAATTGGTGAAAAATAAAAACGCCTATATTCGACCAAGTGCATCGGGTGAAACTTTGGGCGGAGTTGCAAGAAAAACCAGAGAAACAATTATTCTTTGCGAAGCAGCTGGTTTCGATGTAATAATTATTGAAACTGTTGGTGTTGGTCAAAGTGAAACTGCGGTTCACAGCATGGTTGATTTCTTTTTATTGCTCAAAATCGCTGGTGCTGGCGACGAGTTGCAAGGCATAAAACGAGGCATTATGGAAATGGCCGATGCGATTATAATTAATAAATGTGATGGTGATAATGTTCGAAAATCGCAATTGGCAAAAACAGAATTTGGTCGTGCTTTGCATTTATTTCCTGCAAAAAAATCGGGTTGGACGGCAACTTCTGCAACTTGTAGCGCAATTACGAATCAAGGAATTGAAGAAACTTGGAATACTATTTTAGAATTTGAAAACTTGACTAAAAACAATAAATATTTCGTCGAAAGACGAAAAGAGCAAAACCAATATTGGATGCTCGAAACCATCAACGAGCAATTGAAATCACGATTTTATAACGACAAACAAATTATTTCTTTATTAGAAAGCAATAAAATTGCAGTACAAAACGATGTGATTTCACCATTCGTTGGAGCACAACAATTACTTGAGAAATACTTTGAGAAATGATTTTATAATTGTATTTATCTGTCATTTAATGGTATTAAAATACAATTATATAAATATATAATTGTATTTATCCTATAAAAATACATATTTAAATACAATTATATATTTTAATAATTGTATTTTAAATTTCAAAATCTAAAGTAAATACAACTATTATTTTTATAATTGTATTTAACTAGTTATATTTGCAACTTAAATACAATTATATGGTAAATGGAAGATTAGAGCAAGTAATGGTTATGCAGGAAGATATGAAAACAAAAAAATCTTCATTTGTAGCAATTACTGGTCGTCGCAGAGTTGGAAAAACATTTTTAATTCGTGGAGTTTATCAAAATAATATGTGTTTTATGGTAACTGGAATTCAAAATGCAGAAGTTCAATTGCAAATTAATAATTTTGTTCAAAAAATTGCAGAATACAATAATGATACTTTAATTTTAGGAACAATCTCAAATTGGCAACAAGTATTTTTTTTATTAAAAGCTTATTTAAAAAGTTTACCTAAAAACAAAAAACAAGTCCTTTTTATAGACGAATTGCCTTGGATGGCAACTGCAAAATCAGGATTTATTCAATTATTGGCGCATTTATGGAATGATTATTTGTCGAAAGAGAAACATTTTATTTTGGTAGTTTGTGGCTCGGCAACTTCTTGGATTACTCAAAAAATCATTAATGACAAAGGCGGATTTCACAATCGAGTGACTTTGCCATTGCATTTGAAACCATTCACATTAGAAGAAACAAAACAATTTTTGGATTCCAAAAAAATGTCGTTTACCAATACTGGAATCGCAACCATTTATATGACTTTGGGTGGATTACCTTATTATTTAGAACAAATAAAACGAGGCGAAAGCCCAACAAAAGCAATTGAAAGATTATGTTTTTCGGAAACTGGAATTTTGAAAAACGAATACAACAATTTGTACAAAGCACTTTTTAACAACTGGGAAAACCACGAAGCAATTGTTGCAACTTTGGCAATGGCTCACAATGGGTTGACTAGAGAAAACTTAATAAAAAAATCCAAGATAAATGCTGGTGGACCATTTACAAGAACAATAAGCGATTTGGTTTTGACAGGTTTTGTGTCAGAAACTATTCCGTTTGGAAAACTTAATCGAGGAAAAGTTTATAGATTGGTCGATGAATTTTCGGTTTTTTATCATCGGTTTATGAAAGGAAATGAGCGAAAAGACAAGGCAGTTTGGGAAACAATTTCGAATTCGCAAGCCTACAAAATCTGGAAAGGTTTTGCATTCGAAACGCTTTGTATGAAACACATTCCTGAAATAAAAACAGCTTTGGGAATCAAAAATGTTTATACCGAAACTTCGAGTTTTACTAAAACTGGTACCAAAACCCAAGATGGTTTTCAGGTCGATTTGGTTATTGACAGAAAAGATGCAACAATCAACATTTGCGAATGTAAATTTCACGAAAGCGACTTTGAAATAAATAAAAAATACGCCCAAGAAATGAAAATGCGAAAAACATCATTTAGAGAAATTACTGGAACCAAAAAAATGATTGTAAACACATTTATATCTAACGAGAACATTATTCAAAACGAATATTCGCTTGAAGTTGTCGATACTTACTTAAATGTTGGTGAGTTGATGTGAAACAAAACCTCAGTTTTTTAAAGCATATTTTAACATTAAAAACATTTTTTATTGATTGAAAGCGAAACCGTTTGGAACAATTCCAACTGTGTTAGATTTTATTAAAGTTCCAATTGCGCCCAAATCTTGAAAACCATTTGAATATACATTAACTTTTCCTGAAGCACTATTCGAATCATAACCACCATAAAACAAATAATTATTTTTAATCGTAAAACAAGAAACATTTGTAAATGGCAATGTAAATTTCGGGTTTGTAGGAAAAACTACTACGGCTGGAGTATTTGGAGAAGTAATAACTGGAATTAAACTCATTTTAAAAACACTATTCGACTTGGTATAAATTACATCAGTTCCTGAAATATGAAGATTGCTTGGGTGCTGATAAATAACTGGACTTGTTGGAACTTCTGGATTAGATAATCTTGTGGGAAATTCAAAAAATTCTGAAAAACTATCTGTATTCATATTAATTTTCACCAGTCTTCCAGTTGATTCATTCGCTAAATCTCGATTGCCTTCGCACAAAACCCAAAGATTTCCGTTGTCAATTTGCATTGTATTTGGTTCATCAGAAACATTTATATATGAAACACCATTAGTTGCTGTTTTAATTACAATAACCTTATTTCCAAGATTTTCACTGCCAGTTTGGGCAATATATAATTTACCGTTATTTGACAAAATTCGACCTGGACCTTCTTCAACAGCAATCGAATTTGTGACTAAATTAGTTGTTAAATCAATTTCTGCAACAAAATCGTCGGTGGCGATAGTTGGATTTCCCCAATTGGTAACATAGGCTTTTCCGTTAGAAAATGCAATAAATTTTGGGTTATTTAAACCCGATGAAATTGTTCCAACTTTCATCATTGTGTAACGGTTTACAATTTCTATTTTATTATCAGTTGATGAAACGACATAAGCTAAATCTCCATTCAATCCAATATCAGTAGCGTTCAATCCAATATTTGGATTAGAACTAATTCCTGCTAAAATATTATTTTTCAATATTCCTAAATCAAATGAAATGAAAGAAATTGTAGAGTTTTGAGTCGCATTTCCTTGATTTAAAATTAAAATACCACTATCAAAAGCACCTTTTGGAACATATTTTGGAGGTGGTGCCAATTCGTCATTTCCGCAAGAATGCAAAAACATTATTGTAATAAAAGTAACAAAAAATAATTTATAAATTTTCATTGTAATATTTTTCACAAATATAATTGATTTACACAAATAAGTTTGCCATTTAAAATATAAAGTTTTCGGTCTTAGTTTATAATTTGAAATAAAATAAAAATTATTCTTTTACAAACTTTTTTATCGAAAAACCATTTTCAGTTTGAACTTTTATCAAATAAATTCCTTTTGATAATTGATTAATGTCAAGAACAATATTTTCGGAATTATGATTTTCTGTTGAAACTATTCGACCATTTAAATCTTGAATTTCTATTTTATTGATAATAAAATTTGAATTCAAATTAATAAAATCATTTGCAGGATTTGGATAAATAACAATTTTATTGTTCAATTCGAATGATTCATTTGATAAAACTTGCTGATTAATAACGCCAACAGCTTGCAAATCGAAACCGCAAGACGCAAATGGCGTCGGAAAGGATTCGTTTACAGCATTTCCAAAACTGTCAAAAGTCGCAAAAAGTGGATCAATGCTTCCAACAACATCGATAATTTTAACGAATTGAATGTTATTTTTATCTAAAAGTGAATTATTTGGAATTTCACTCAAATCGAAAGGCGTTCCATAATCGCCATAATATTTTCCTGCAAAATTATTTAAATAAGTTGGTACTGGTGTTGCAAATGTATCGACTTGAGTTGCAGTTTGTGTTTGGCTGTGGCTTGGAAATCGAAAATAATTGATTCCGTTTGAACTTACTTCTACAAATGCCAATTCTAAATAATCGAAACTTGCATTCTCGAAAACCGCAAAGTCATAACCAATTCCGTTGGCAATTGGTGTTGCAAAAGTCAGAATTGCGTTTCCTTCATCGCCAAGACTAACTACATTTCCATCAGGGAAACCAACTGCATTGTTTGGCATACCAAAACTTGCAAAATTATTGCCCGAAATTGCAAAAGTTGGATTAGATTTATTAATAAATCCTCGGTTTACTGTAATGCCATTTGCCCAAGCAACATAAAGCGGACTTGTCTTAATTATTGCCGTAGAACCAGTAATTCCTGCCTGTGGCGGATAGGTTTGTGAAAATAAATTATTAATAACAAAAATCAATAAACCAAGGATTAGATTTTTCATAATATTATTTTATAGTCAAGTATTTAACTGTTTTCTTATCATTCAATTCAATTGCAACCAAATAAACGCTTGATTTTAAACCTGTAATATCGATTCCGTTTTGGCTGTAAATTTGATTTAAAATTATTCTTCCTGACAAATCATAGATTGAAATCAAAGGTTCGTTGTTAGTATTCAAATAAAATTTATCAGAAGTCGGATTTGGATATAACGACGATTGTAAATCTTTTTCAAAGTCCGAAGTTGACAAATTAGATTCGGCTTTATAAAAACCATTTGGAATAACGCCAACTGTAAAGGAATTTAAAAGTGTTCCAACAGTAGTATAAGTATAAACTTTTCCAGCAGTTGTATAATCGCCAGCATCGGCAACATACAAAACACCGTCGATAACATTAAATGAATAAATGCCATAAGCACCTTGTGGTGTTGTTGTTAATAGAGGAGTATTTGGCGTAGGCAATGTTGTTGCTGATAAAACATTTTTATAAACACTTGAACCTGTTGTATAATATAAATCTGTACCAACAATTTTTAGATTATTGGGGTGCAAAGTTGGAAATGAAATTGTGTTTACAACAGCATTTGTAGTCAAATTATATTTCATTAAAGAACCAAAAGTTTCTGCACCAGAAAAACTAGGTTTTCCTGCGCACAGAATGTATAAAAATCCGTTATTGATTTCTAAAGATGTTGGAACATCGCCAACAGAAATTGGTGTCAAAATTGAAAATGTATCTGGATTTATCACAGTAACTGTATTGCCGTAACCATATCCGCCTTTATGCGCAATATATAATTTTCCGTTATTTAAAACTATATTTTCTGGACCTTCTGGAACTGAAAAGTTTCCAATTAAAGCATTTGTAGCTGCGTTAATGACTAAAACGTAATCATCTGCCGTATTTGTAGGACTTCCCCAGCATGTTACATACAATTTTCCTAAATAAGAAGTCATATATCTAGGATTTATCAATCCTGTAATTGTTGTTTCTAGAGCCAATGTTGTTTTGTTTACAACTTTTATTGTTCCAGAACCATTCATTATTATATATGCTTTGTTGCCATCAAAGAACATACTTTGTGCTGTGTCGCCAAGAGCTGCTCCTGTATTTGCAGCAGCAAAAATGTTATTTTGTAAAACATTTGCATTTGAAATAAATGATAAAGTTGCATTTCCTGCTCCGAAACCACCTTCGTTAGTAACAAAAACTCCATTTACATAAGATTGTGCAAATGTAAACGATGTCGTTAATAAAACGATTAAAAATTGAAATTTGTAAAAATTCTTCATGTGTGTAAATATTAAATAATTAATTAAAATAAAATCCGTTTGGCCCAACGCCAACGTTTATTGTTTTTTGCAAAGTGCCATTTAATGAGTAAATATTTGCAAAACTATTTTCAGAGAAATCACCACCATCGGCTGTAAAAATTTTGTCATTGTTAACAGCAAAACCATACATAATTCCATAACTCGATGTTGATGTATATTCTAAAATGCTGGTTTGGGGAGCAGTTGTCGATGCTATATTCATTGCAAAAACCTTATTATTGACAGTGAAATAAATTTTATTTTTGTAAATGTCTAGATTTTTCGCACCATCTAACACACCAGGAAAATCAATTGATGTAAATTCATTATTCATTAAATTAACTTTTACTAATTGAGAATTTCCTGCATTTGTTGATTTTAAAACATACAAAAATCCGTTACTAATTTCTAATGAATTGGCTCCAGAACCAATGTTTATTGAGGATTCTAAAGAATTTGTTTTCGTATTTAAAACCAATATTTGACTACTATTGTAGGGTTCGATAATAAATATTTTGTCATTATCTAAAACCAATTTGTCGGCAGTTGCGTTTAACGGAATTTTGGTTTCGATTGTATTGTTCAATAAATTAATCACAACAACATAATCATCTGTATTTCCAGATGCAGGATTATTATATGAATACGAATTTGCATTGGTAACATAAGCTTTCCCGTTTTTAACAACACCATACCTTGGGTTTTTTAAGCCTGTTTCTATTTTTGTAACCAATTTGAATGTTTTTCGGTTTACGACATTTATTTTTTGAGAACCACCAGAAATGATGTAAATATTATCGCCATCAAAAAACATAGATTGTACATATTTGCCCATTAAATCTCTAGGATTTGCATTAGTGTAAGCATCTTTTGTAAACTCTTGAAAATCATTACTTAAAAACGAAACTGTACCTTGACCTTGACTTCCTTCGTTTAAAATAAAAATACCATTTTCGAAATATCCTGCTATTTCGATTTCGTCGTCGTCGCTACAAGAATTAAATATTAGAATTGAAAAAAATGTTATAATAATTAATTTAAGTATCTTCATAATTATTAAAATTTAAGGTTTATAAAAACATTAAAATTTCTGCCTGGCAAAGGTCTATCTTCTACACTTTGGTATTTTTCATTTAAAATATTTGCAACTTGAAAACCAAGTTTAAATTGTTCAAAAAATTTAAAATCATAATCGATTCCAATATTTGAAATTTTATAAGCTTTAATAATTTCTTTTGGATTATTATCAGATCTTGTAAAAACAAAACCATTGTACAAAAACTGATAGTTTATTGCTAGTTTCCTAATAGAATAACTTATCGAAGTATTAAATTTATTGAAAGGAACATAAAAAAGTTGCTTGTCGTTTTCTAGATTTCTAGAAATTGTGTAAGCATAAGTTGCGTTTAAATTAAAATTGTTTTGACCAATTTTGTATTCAGAGGTTAATATAGTTTCTGAACCATAGGTATTGACTTTTTTGGTATTTATTGGCGACCAATTGCCATCGTTGCCTGGAATCCATCTAATTAAATCATCGATTTTTATGTAGTACAATGTTTGCGATAAATTGATTTTTCTGTAATTAAAAACATTACCTATTTCGACTTGATGTGAACTTTCGGGTTTCAGGTTAATATTCCCGCCATTTTCCCAGTATAAATCATTGAAAGACGGAATTCTAAAATTTCTAGAACCATTAATTTTTAGGCTATAAAATTTATTGAAACTATATATCGAACCAATTGAAAATAGAATTGGCGATTCATAATTGTTGGTTATTTCTTTTCTGATTACAAACTCATTCAGCCATTTTTTAGATAATTGATGTTTAGCAAAAACACCAGCCGAACTAATCTCACGAATAGTATTACCAAAACTTGAACCATAACCTTTTGTGCGATTGTAATCGAAAACGGTATTGATTTTTAAAGATTTGAATGGCAAAAACCCTAAATCTAACTTTGAAATTAATGTTTCTGACGACCCTTGACTAAAAAAATCATAATCAATATCATCGAAATATTTATAATTTTCGAACAAATAAGCAGTTTTAAAATTCAAAGAAATTTTATTAAATTCCGATGAAAAATCCAATAAATTTCTATTAAAAGTATTGATGTATTTAGTTTTAGAATCTGAGGGCGTGATTAATGATAAATTTCTGTCAGAAACTGATGATTGACTGTAAAATTTGATGCTGTTTTTATTATTTAACTTAAAACCAATATTAGCAATGAAATTTGTATTTGTAAAATCGCCATTTAGGTTTTTAAGTTGGTTTCCCTTCCAGTCAAATTTCTTCAAATAAAGATAATCATTATCCGATGAATTTCTTGAAAAACCAAATTGCGAACTGAATTTTTTATTTGCAATTTTTAGATTATAATGAATTCCTAAAGTATTAAAACTTCCATAATTTATTTGTAAATCATTTTGAAACAATTGATTAAATTTTAAATCATTGTTCAAATGAATGCTTCCGCCAATTGCCGAACTGCCATAAATAGCGCTTGATCCGCCAGCTTGAATGGTTATAGAATTAAAATTGCTAGTCGTAATTGTATTAAAATCAGTTTGACCGTTTAGTTGCGAATTGATGTTGATTCCATTCCAAATTACAGCCGTTTGTTGTGCAGTTGTACCTCGAAAACTTGGCGAGGAAACCATTCCAAGTCCATTTTCTTTGAAAAAAATAACTGAATTAAAATTTAGAAGCGAAGTCAACGAAGGTTGATTTTTTTCGATTATCGAATCGTTTAAAACTTGCTTGGATTTAGAATTAGTGAAATTTTTTAATTGCAAATCAGAAACTACGACTTGATTTAGTAAAACAGGAACTTGTTGCGCACAAATAAATTGGCACAAAAACAAAAACAAAAATAAAAAAGACTTTTTAGTTGACATAATTTCAGAACTCTATCTCCCGAGAGTTCGATATTTAATTATGAATTTAGGCAGGTCTCCTGGCTTGCGTCTTGTTGTTAGTCTTCTCACCTCGTTTTTAATCACAAGACAATGACATTTGTAGTAACAACAAGCTTAATAGCTTACAGTTGCGGGAACAGCGTTAGATTTTTGAGTTTAGATTTATGATTTTAGATTGCTAGATTTAAAAAATCTGAAATCTAAAAATCGTTAATCATCAATCACTAACTTCCCTTTTAATGCAATTTTATAAATCATAAAATCGCAACCTTAATTCGATTGCAAATATAACACAATAATAACAATATCGATTGATTTAAATTTTTATATTTGTATTAACCAAAAAATCATCAAAATGAACACAATAAAAATTTTTCCAAAAAACATTGAAGAAAAAAATGCAATTACTGCCTTTTTAGAATCTCAAAAAATAAAATTTGACGAATTGATTGAAAAAATTCCTGATATTAAAATTAATTCTGATTTCTTAGAATCTATGGAATTGAGTTTTAAAGAAGTTATGTCAGACAAAATTCAAATGAGAGAATTTAAAATTTAGAATTAATAAATCAAAGAATATCGAATCGCTTTTAAAATAAGCGATTTTTTTATTTGAATTATTTACTCTTACATTTGCATTTCATTAAAATCTCAAAATGAAATCAATTTCCTTAAAAATTATAGTTTTATTTATTTCTTTTTCATTTGTTCAATGTAAAGAAAATAACGCTAAAGCAAATGATGAAATCGCTGTTGCAAATAACCCAATTCGATATTCAAAAGGCTTTTCTATCAATAAATACAACGGATATTCAATTTTGAAAATCACAAATCCTTGGCCAAAAGCAACTAAAAGTTACACCTACATACTACAAGAAAAAAACGGAAATATTCCTGACAGTTTGAAAATTTTTACAACTATTCAAGTTCCAATAAAATCAATAATTGTAAGTTCAACAACGCATATTCCATCTTTAGAAATGCTTGAAATCGAAAATAGTTTGGTTGGTTTTCCGAATTTAGACTACATTTCATCAGAAAAAATTCGTGCGAGAATCGATGCCAAAAAAATCAAAGAAATTGGTCGAGAACAAGCCTTGAATACTGAAATTATTCTAGATCTAAATCCAAGTTTAATTATTGGTTACGGAATCGACAATAACAATCCAACTTATGATAATCTTGAAAAAAGCGGCTTAAAAGTTATTTATAATGGAGATTGGAACGAACAATCGCCACTCGGAAAAGCAGAATGGATTAAATTTTTTGGAGCACTTTATGGATTGAATGATAAAGCCGAAACTATTTTTAATCAAATCGAAAAAGAATATCAATCAACTCTAGAATTAGCAAAAAAAGCAACTACTAAACCAACTGTTTTATGTGGCGAAATGTATGAAAATGTTTGGTATTTGCCACAAGGAAATTCGTGGTCAAGTTTATTTTTGAAAGACGCCAAAACCAATTATTTATGGAAGGAAACTTCAGGAACTGGCAGTTTGTCTTTGCCATTCGAAACTGTTTTAGAAAAAGCGAAAAATGCCGAATTTTGGTTTCAAGGTTCGTTTTCGAGTTTAAAAGAAATGCAAAACTCCAACATTCATTACAATCAATTTAATGCTTTCAAGAACAAAAAAGTTTTTTCATTTTCTGCTAAAAAAGGGAAAACTGGTGGTGTTTTATTTTATGAATTGGCAGGAAATCGACCTGATTTAGTTCTCAAAGATATTATGAAAATTGTACATCCAGAATTGTTGCCAGATTATGAATTGTATTTTTATAAGAAGTTGGAATAGATAAACTATTTGTCATTTCGACGAAGGAGAAATCACATTTGTTGCTCACGTTATATGATTTCTCCTTCGTCGAAATGACAAAATACCGTTAAAAAATGCTAAAACCAAATCATAAAAACAGAAAATTGATATTGATATTGTCATTGATATTGACATTGGTATTGCTATTGAATATAAGTTTGGGATCAATTTCTATTCCAATAAATGATGTTTTTAAAAGTTTAATTGGCGAAAATTCAAGCAAAGAAACTTGGAATTATATCGTTCTAAATTATCGACTACCAAAAGCAATCACAGCCATTTTGGTCGGAATCGGATTGTCTATTTCGGGTTTATTAATGCAAACTTTGTTCAGAAATCCATTGGCTGGACCTTATGTTTTAGGTTTGAGTTCGGGTTCGAGTTTGGGTGTTGCATTTGTGATTTTAGGTGCCAATTATTTGCCTGTTTTTATGAGCTCTATTCTAATTTCTTCATTTGGAATCATTTTGGCATCTTGTTTAGGAAGTTTTTTGGTTTTATTGCTGGTTTTATTGGTTTCTAAAAAACTTCGTGATACCAATTCGATTTTAATTGTCGGGTTAATGTTTGGCAGTTTTGCAAGCGCAATTGTTGGCGTTTTGACTTATTTTAGTTCAGCAGAACAATTACAAAAATACACTTTTTGGTCCATGGGAAACATCGGGAATTTGTCTTGGAATTCAATAATTATTCTAACCATTTCGGTTTTAATTGGATTGATTTTAAGTGTTTTTAGTATCAAATCATTGAATGCAATGTTGTTAGGAGAAAATTATGCTAAAAGTTTAGGCATTAATTTCGAGAAATCTCGATTGATAATTATTCTCGCAACCAGTATTTTAGCTGGAAGCATAACGGCTTTTGCTGGACCAATTGCTTTTATAGGTTTGGCAGTTCCACACATTGCAAAAATCGTTTTTCAAACTAGCAATCATTATATTTTATTTTGGACTACAATCCTTTTTGGAGCAATAACTATGTTGATTTGCGATATTTTTTCGAATGTTCCAGGAACTGAAATTACACTTCCAATTAATGCAATAACCTCTATAATTGGCGCACCGGTTGTGATTTGGTTGATTATAAAAAAGAAAAGTTTTAACACATAGAAACATAGATTTTAAAATATGACCGAAAAATATTTAAACGAATTAACTTTTGAAGTAATAGGAGCTGCAATTGAGGTTCATAAATTTATTGGAAGAGGTTTACTTGAAAGTGTATATCATAAATGTATTATGGAAGAGCTATCACATAGAAAAATAAATTTTTTAACAGAGATGAAAGTTCCATTAATTTATAAAGAAAAAGAACTTAATGTTGATTTTAGATGTGATTTATTTGTCGAAAATTGTTTGGTCGTTGAGTTAAAATCTGTATCGGAAATTAATAAAATATTCGAAGCGCAACTAATGACTTACATGAAACTATTAAAATCTCCAAAAGGAATTTTGATAAATTTTAACTGTAATAACATTTTTAAAGAAGGCCAAAAAACATTCGTAAATGAATATTTCAGAAATTTACCTTTAAAATAAATGTCTTAATTTAAAATAATACTATGAATACTTAAAAAGAACAAAGTGACTTTTTTTTTAAAAAAGTAAAATCTACGTTACTATGTGTTAAAAGAATGAAAAGATGAAAGAAACACTTTATACTTTAAATTTATCAATTGGATATTCCTCAAAAAAAGAAACGAATATTATTGCCCAAAACATTAATTTATCTTTTGAAAAAGGAAAACTAATTTCGTTGATTGGAGAAAACGGCATTGGAAAATCTACACTTTTAAAAACGTTAACTGGAATTCAAAAACCAATTTCAGGTGAAGTTTTTCTGAATGATAAAAATATTTTTAATTATACGAATTTAGAATTAGCTCAAAATTTAAGTTTGGTTTTGACTGAGAAATTACCACCAAGTAATTTGACTGTATTTGAGTTAATTGCGCTTGGCAGGCAACCTTATACTAACTGGATTGGAAAAATTTCTGAAAACGATTTACATCAAATAAATAAAGCGATTGAAATTACAAACATTGAACATCTTCGTCATAAAAAACATTTCGAAATTAGCGATGGGCAACTTCAAATTGTATTAATTGCTAGGGCATTGGCGCAAGACACACCTTTAATTATTCTTGATGAACCGACTACACATTTAGATTTATTGCATAAAGTTTCATTATTGAAATTATTAAAAAAACTGAGTTCAGAAACAGAAAAATGTATTTTATTTTCGACACACGACATTGATTTAGCAATTCAACTTTCGGATGAAATGATTGTAATGTTACCAGAAAAAATTGTTCAAGACAATCCTTGTAAATTGATTGAAACTGGAATGTTTAATGAATTATTTAACGATTCTTCGATTGTTTTTGATACTAATAAAGGTAAATTTGTAATCTATAATTAACAACTTTTACAATGAAAAATTCAATTTTAATATTCGTATTTATGACTTTTTTTAATTTGAATGCACAATTAAAACCAGTTTCTTATGTTGATGAAAATCAAAAATTAGAAGGTTTCTTAGCCATTCCAGAAAAGCAAAATAAAGATAAATCAGGTGTTCTATTGCTTCCAGCTTGGATGGGAATAGATAATAACGCCAAAGAAAACGCAACCGAATTGGCGAAATTAGGTTATATTACTTTTGTAGCCGATATTTATGGTATTGACAAAAGACCAAAATCGCCAAAAGAAGCTGGACCAATTGCAGGTTCGTTCAAAAAAGATTATAAATTATACCAAAAACGAATTCAATTGGCATTGGATCAATTGATAAAATCGGGTGTAAACCCAAATAAAATTGCTGTAATTGGTTATTGTTTTGGCGGAACTGGAGCAATTGAAGCAGCCAGAAGTAATATGAAAGTAAGTGGTGTTGTATCATTTCACGGTGGTTTGGGTCGCGATGCAACTAGATCAATTGAAACTATAAATCCTAAGGTATTAATACTTCACGGTGCTGACGATTTTTATGTCCCAGAAACCGAAATTAAGTCTTGTCAAGACGAAATGCGATCTGCAAAAGCCGATTGGCAAATGGTTTATTACGCAAACTCAGTTCATGCTTTTACACACAAAGATGCTGGTAATGACAACAGTAAAGGTGCAGCCTATAATGAAAAAGCAGCAAAAAGATCCTGGATTGCAATGTTGAATTTCTTTGATGAGATTTTTAAGTAGTTTTTTATTTCAACTCAATTTGCCTTCTCGCCTCACCTAGTACAAATGCTACGGAATTGGCTATATTAAAACTTCGAATTAATTTTGACATTGGAATTGTAAGTTGCTGATTTGCATCAAATAAATCAAGAAAATTTTTACTTAAACCAACACTTTCTTTACCGAAAACAAGCCAATCGCCATCTTGAAATTCATTATCATAAATTGACCTTTCTGCGTGAGAGCTCATTAAAAAAACACGAGATTTATCCGGAATTATTGAAATCCATTTTGATACATTTTGATATTCGGTAACGTTGAGATGCACCCAATAATCCAATCCAGAACGTTTTAGATTTTTATCATTTATAACGAATCCAAAAGGGTGAATTAGATGTAATCGGCAATTTGTGCCAACGCACAAACGTCCAATATTACCAGTATTGTTTGGTATTTCGGGTTCTACGAGAACAATATTTAACATTTATTGTTTTTTATATTTTCAAATTTAGTGATTCTGAGTCAATTTCCAAAACTTCTCCAGCTTTTAAATCATTCAAAAAAACATTGCCAATTCGAACTCGAACTAATCGCAAAGTTGGAAACCCAACAGCAGCAGTCATTTTTCGAACTTGACGAAACTTGCCTTCAATGACAGTTATTGATGCCCAAGATGTTGGACCATGTCTTTCGTCACGAATTTTTTTGGCTCGAATTCCAAAATCTGGAACTTCATTAACAATAAAGGCTTTACAAGGTTTGGTAGTATATTTTTCGCCATCGAAACCAATTTCTACTCCGTTTTGTAATTTTGCAATTGCTTCGGGAGAAACAATTCCGTCAAGTTGAACATAATATTCTTTTTCTATTTTTTTACTCCGAATTTGTTCGCTGACTTTTCCGTCGGTAGTTAGCAAAAGTAAACCTTCGGAATCTTCGTCAAGACGACCAATTGCCATAATTCCTTCGGGAAAATCATGTAATTCGCCTAACAGTTTTTTCTTTCGTTTCAAATCATATTTGTATTGCGATAAATATCCATAGGGTTTATTGATGATAAAATGACGGTGAGTTGACATGGCACAAAAATAGAAAAAGCGATACAAATAAATGCACCGCTTTGAATGTTTTCACAACGGAATAATCCTTATTGTGAATTGCTTCTAAATTGAATTGCAATAATAGTAAAAAAATTCTTAAAAAAAAGCATTTACAGTACTTTTTTAAATAAAATTTTATTAGTAATTTTCGTGAAAATAAAAATCAAGGAAATGAAAAAAATTTTAGGACTGGATTTAGGGACAACATCAATTGGTTGGGCATTCGTAAATGAATCTGATGACGATTCATCAAAAATTATTAACACTGGAGTTCGGATTGTTCCTCTTACTACTGATGAAGAGTCAGATTTTGCAAAAGGAAATACTATTTCAATAAATTCTGACAGAACATTAAAACGTGGTGCGAGAAGAGGTTTACAACGTTTTAAATTAAGACGTGATGCCTTGATTGAAATATTCGACAAAATTAAATTTATTCCAAAAACTTTTAATTATGCAGAAAATGGAAAACAAACTACATTTTCTTCTCATAAAACACGTGCAAAATCAGTATTTGAGCAAGTAACAAAAGCAGAACTTGTTCAAATTTTATTGATGTTAAATAAAAAACGAGGCTACAAGAGTAGTCGCAAAGCAAAAACTCCTGAAGAAGGCGATGCAATTGACGGAATGAAAATTGCTACCGAAATTTTCGAAAAAAATATTACTCCTGGTCAATGGATTTTTAATTCCTTATCCAAAGGCGGAAAATTTATTCCTGATTTTTATCGTTCTGATTTGCAGAAAGAACTTGAAAAAATAATTAATTTTCAACATCAGTTCTATTCTGGAATTATCAATGAAAAATTAATAGTCGATATTAATGGAAAAACTAGAACACAAACTTCGCAACATTTTTCTAAAATTTTAAAAATAGAACTTGCAGAAAATAAAGGAAGTCGCGATGAAGTTAAAATGCAACACTATAAATGGAGAAATGATGCATTATTCAATCAACTTGATTTGAAAGTTTTAGCATTTATAATTACCGAAATAAACAACCAAATAAATAAATCAAGCGGTTATCTTGGTGCTATTAGCGACAGAAGTAAAGAATTGTATTTTAATAAACTAACGGTTGGGCAATTTCAATACAATCAACTTCAAGAAAATATTCATAAACCATTAAAAAATCAAGTTTTTTATAGACAGGATTATATCGATGAGTTTGAAAAAATATGGGAAACACAATCTAAGTTTTATCCTGAATTGACAGATGAATTAAAAATCGAAATAAAAGACATTACAATATTCTATCAACGAAAATTAAAATCTCAGAAACATCTAGTTAGTCAATGTGAATTCGAAAAAGGTCACAAAGTTATTCCAAAATCATCGCCATTATTTCAAGATTTTCGAATTTGGCAAAACATTAATAATATTATAATAAAAAACGAGGCGACTAAAGAAAGTTTTGAATTATTCGAGGAACAAAAAGAACAAATTGCCATCGAACTAAAATTTAAAGGTAACTTAAGTGATTCTGAAATTTTGACCTTATTAGGATTTAAAAAAGGAACTCATTCGGTTAATTTCAAAAAAATTGAAGGCAATAGAACCAATAATGCTATTTATAAAGCATTTGAAAAAATACTTGAAATTGAAGGTTATGAAATGGATTTTTCTAAAATGAAGCCTTTGGAAATTAAAGAGTCTGTTTTCAAAATTTTTGAATTATTAGAAATTGATACTAAAATTTTGGATTTTGACGAAACAATTCAAGGAAATGATTTTGACAAACAAGCATATTATCAATTTTGGCATTTATTATATGCAACCGAAGATGATGAAACTTTAAAGAAAAGTTTAATGAACAAATTTGGTTTTAAAGAAAATCATATTCCAAGTTTATTAAACATCAATCTGCAAGCTGATTATGGTAGTTTATGTGCAAAAGCAATAAAGAAAATATTGCCACATCTAATGGATGGACATTTATACGACAAATCTTGTTTGCTGGCAGGATACAATCATTCGGCTTCGTTGACAAAAGAAGATAATGCCAATAGAAAACTGGATACAGAATTACAATTAATCAAGAAAAACAGTTTGCGAAATCCTGTGGTTGAAAAAATTCTTAATCAAATGATTAATGTTGTTAATGCAATAATCAAAGATCCAACAATGGGACAACCAGACGAAATTAGAATTGAATTGGCTCGAGAAATTAAAGCAACAAGTGAACAGCGTAAAACGGCAACAACTAATATTAATGCAGCAACAGTCGAACACGAAAAAATAAGAAACATTTTAAGAACGGAATTCAAAATAGCAAGAGTAACTAGAAATGATATCATTAGATACAAACTTTGGATAGAATCTGACAAAATATCCATTTATACAGGAAATCCAATTAAAGGCTCCGATTTATTTACAAAAGAGTATGATATTGAGCATATTATACCAAAATCGAGATTATTTGACGATAGTTTTTCGAACAAAACACTTTGCGAAAGGAGTTTAAATATCGAAAAAAGCAACAAAACTGCATTGTCATTTTTGCAAGAAAAATTCTCAGAAAAAGATTTCAAAGATTTTGAAAATCGAGTAAACGACTTGTTCAAACAAAAGAAAATAAAATACACCAAATACAAAAAACTATTAATGATTGATAGTGAAATTCCAGAAGATTTCATTGAAAGGCAATTGAGAGAAACTCAATATATTGCCAAAAAAGCTAAAGAAATTTTAGAAAAAATTACTCGAAATGTAAATTCCACAATTGGCACAATAACCAATAGATTAAGAGATGATTGGCAACTTGTAGATGTGATGAAGGAACTCAATTGGGAAAAATATGACAAGTTAGGCTTGACCGAAATCGAAACTGGAAAAGGTGGTGAACGAATAACCAAAATAAAAGATTGGACCAAAAGAAACGACCACAGACATCACGCAATGGACGCCATAACAATTGCGTTTACAAAACCAGCATATATTCAATATCTAAATCATTTGAACGCTCGAGACGGAAATCATAAATTATCTAACAATATTCTTGGCATTGAATCGAAATATTTGACAAAAGATAAAAACAATAAATATAGGTTTAATCCACCAATGCCAAATTTCAGAAATGAAGCAAAAAAGCAACTCGAAAATATATTAATATCCTACAAAACCAAGAACAAAGTTATAACCAAAAACAAAAATTTAATAAAAATAAAAGGTGGCACTTTCGAAAAAACACAACTCACGCCACGTGGACAATTGCATGAAGAGACAGTTTATGGAAAAATTAAAAAATATGAAACTAAATTAGAGAAAGTTTCTGGAAACTTTACAGCAGATTATATTGAAAATGTAAGATCAAAAGAATATCGAGAAGCATTATTAAAAAGATTATTTGAAAATGATAATGATGCAAAGAAAGCATTTACGGGTAAAAATGCAGTATCAAAAAATCCTATTTATTTAGATGCTAAAAAAACTGTAATGTTGCCAGAATTAGTTAAAACAGTTTGGTTTAAAGATTTTCATACGATAAGAAAAAATGTAAATGCTGATAATTTTAAAGATTTAAAAAGTTTAGAAAAGGTTATTGATGTTGGAGTTAAAACCATTTTAACAAATCGATTAAATGAATTTAAAGGAGAAGCTAAAAAAGCTTTCGCTAATCTTGATGAAAACCCAATTTGGTTAAATAAAGAAAAAGGAATAAGTATTAAACGAGTTTCGATAACAGGTATTAGTAATTCAGAATCTTTACGAAACAAAAAAGACCATTTCGGAAATGAAATTTTAGATAAAGATGGAAAGACAATTCCTGTTGATTTTGTGAGTACTGGCAACAACCACCATGTTGCAATTTATGAAGATGATGAAGGAAATCTTCAAGAAGAAATCGTTACTTTTTATGATGCTGTTATTCGAAAAAATTTAGGATATCCTATTATAAATAAAAATCATAGTTTGGGTTGGAAATTTTTATTTACAATGAAAAAGAACGAATTTTTTATTTTCCCCTCAGATAGTTTTAACCTAGAAGAGATTGATTTAATGAATCCTGCAAATTTTAGTACAATAAGCACAAATTTATTTAGAGTGCAATCACTTTCTATTGTTCAATATGGCAATGCAACGGTTAGAGATTTCAAATTCAGACATCATCTAGAAACTGTGGTTACTGATAATAAAGAATTGGTAAATATAACTTACAAACAATTAAAAAGTTTGCCACCACTTCGAACTATTGTTAAAGTCCGAATAAATCATTTAGGACAAATTGTACAAATTGGAGAATATTAAAAAAATAATCAAATGACAAGAGGCAGTTTTCTCAGAAATATCATTGGGTTTTATGGCATTGCATCGTTGCCGATTGATATTGTTAGACAATACCAAAAAGTATATTTATTGCAATGTTTTGTTA
>JAYTMQ010000013.1:0-3883 GCA_043728355.1 Bacteroidota bacterium | reverse complement strand
AGAAATTCTTAATTAAAAATTGGAGCAATTGAAATTTTTTACTTTATTTGTAATATAATTTATAAATAAAATAAAAATGAAAAAAATAGTTACATTATTAATGTTGGTTGCAGTTGCATTTGTAAACGCTCAAGCATTTAAAGGAAAAGGAGATGTTAAAGCGCAAGTTGGTGCAACTTTTCAAAAAGGCGCAAATGGAATTCAAGTTTCTGCTGATTTCGGAATTGGAGAAAACATGTCTTATGGATTTGTTGGTTCGTATTTATTAGGATTCAGTGATGTCCCAACAGGTTCAATCGAAGTTCCGTTTAAAGACCGTGCCGATTTGAAAGCTAGATTTAGCGCTAATATTGGTAAAGTCTTGACCTTAGGCGATCAAATTGATGTTTATCCTGGTTTAAATATTGGTACAAAAGCATTTGGAGCACATTTAGGTGGACGCTATTTTTTTTCTGATGGTTTTGGTTTATTTACAGAACTTGGTTTGCCAATTGCTTCATACGAAAGCAACAATGGTGGAGGTTTTAATGATCAATTTGTATTTGTATTTGGAGTTTCTTTCAATTTATAATTTTTATTTTAATAATAAAACCCGATTTGAAAAAATTCAAATCGGGTTTTATTTTGATTATATGTATCAAGATTAGTTACAATGTTGCTTTTAAAAAAACTCGTTTTAAAACTCCATTCTTTTCAATGCCTTGCACCTCAAGTTTAAATGTTTTTTTTGTTTTATGAAAAACATTGCAATGAATTAGCTTTATATGTCCCAAATAAAAATCATTTCTAAAAACTTTTACGGCGTTCCTGTCATATATGTTTTCTGGTTCTAATTGATAAGTTAATACATCGCCAACATTAATTAAATCTGAACTAATTTTTGATTCTGTTAAATTGGTAACTTCGGTAATAAAAGATAAATGCTTAACAGGATTAAAATCAGCCAAAAATTCAAAGTTGTCAGTTGGTAAAAGTGCTTGAGTAAAGCCTAACATATAAAATTTATGTTTTGCTTTGTTAATATCAACATTCCAAAAGTCAAAAAAATCTTTCGAATCGTTTCTTTCGCTTTTTATTAATCGCTGACCAAATATTTGCAAAACATTTTCTGAATATTCTTTTGACGTATCTGGGAAACCTTCATAATGTTGAAATCCCAATTTTTCAGCAGCTGCAATACCAGAAATATTATAAGAAAACCGAACACCATTCGATTCGTTTTTTTTTATAATTCCAACAGAAATCCTTCTGCTACCTTTTCCTTGGCGCCAAATAAGATGTATGTTTCCGATTGCTTTCATATTAAACTGAGAATTTTTTCAATGCGCAAAGTTATTAATTTAGACATCAATACTTTTCTATTTTCAGATAATTTATAGTTAAATAATTCGCTTGGTAAATTTACATCAATGTTTTGGACAATTTCTAAAATTTTATTTCCATTAAACCTTTCTATAATTTTATCAATATATGGTTTAGTTTGATTTGGATAATTTTCTATTAATAATTTTAATAATTCAAAATGTTTTGATTTTTTACCTAATCCTTCCCAATGAATTTCAGATTCACCCTTATTGATGTAAATTTCTAACATTTTTACATCAGTTATCAATTTTTCAATTTTAATATCTTCATGTTCGCGGCCCAAACAACAGCCACTGTCATATATTGGTGCAAACATATGAGGTATAAATTTTAATTCTGTTATCAAATCTGCTTTTTTAAACGTGTGTTTCTCTTCTACTTTAATTTTCAAAAGCAATACATATAACTTAGTAAAAAAATTTGAAAATTTGTCTGAAATTTTTTTGTTGTTTTTATCTAAATGTTCGTCAACTTTGTCGTAAATATCTTTATAATAAGATATGATACCCCAATTTTCTTGATGTCTATCAGAATTTCCTACAATACAATCAAAAACAATTATTTCAATAATTTTTTCTACATACTGACCGAGACCAAATTCAACTAATGCTTTATTTATAAACTGAAAAGTATATTTTTTCTTATGTTTTTCAGGAATATATTTTGCATCATAACCCGTTAAATAAGCAATTCCTTCGGTTAACTTATTTTCAGAATGCAAAATCATTGATTTAGACAAACAACCAATTTTTTGTTTATGATTTTTATCGTATGCAATATTATAATCTAACATTTCAAATCCTAAATATTGTCCAATTTTAGATGAAACAATTTCAGACCAAAACTCAGTTGGATATCTAATTTCACCATCTAGAGTTTCCTTAGATCCTTTAAAGAAATATTCTTCATTATTGTCAGGATTTAATGCAATATATTTACTACGTGTGCCGCCAGTACTATAATGAACATTTTTTTGCCAGTTAGAAATTTCAGTAAAAGTTGCTTCTAAATTATTCATTTTGTAAATATAAATAAAAAAAAACGCTCTGTCTAAATTTAGAAAAAGCGTTTAGAAATTGTTTTTAAAATATTAATCCAAATCAAACTTAATTCCTTGTGCCAAAGGCAAGCTTGTTGTATAATTGATTGTATTAGTTTGTCGACGCATATAAATTTTCCAAGCATCAGATCCAGACTCACGTCCACCACCAGTTTCTTTTTCTCCACCAAATGCGCCACCTATTTCTGCTCCTGAAGTTCCTATATTTACATTTGCAATTCCGCAATCTGATCCTTGAACCGATAAGAAAAGTTCGGCTTCACGCAAATTGTTTGTCATAATTGCCGAGGATAAACCTTGTGCTACTCCGTTTTGAAAAGCAATTGCATTATCAACCGTTCCTGAATATTTCATTAAATATAAAACGGGTGCAAATGTTTCGTGTTGTACAATTGCAAATTCGTTTTTGGCTTCGGCAATTGCTGGTTTTACATAACAACCACTTTCGTAGCCTTCGCCTGAAAGAACGCCACCTTCCACAAGAATTTTTCCACCTTCTTCAACTACTTTTGATAATGCATTGTTATACATTTCGACAGCATGAACATCGATTAATGGCCCAACATGATTTTTTTCGTCTAATGGATTTCCGATTTTCAATTGACCATAAGCCGAAACTATAGCATCGCGAACTTTATCATAAATACTTTCGTGAATAATTAATCTTCGAGTCGAAGTACAACGTTGACCTGCTGTTCCAACAGCACCAAAAACGGCTCCAATAACTGTCATTTTTATATCTGCATCTGGTGTAACAATTATTGCGTTGTTTCCACCTAATTCTAATAAAGATTTTCCTAAACGACCTGCAACAGCTTGAGCAACAATTTTTCCCATTCTGGTTGAACCCGTTGCTGAAATTAATGGAACACGTTTGTCGTTTGTCATTAATTCGCCTACTTTATAATCTCCGTTTATCAAACAAGAAATTCCTTCTGGCAAGTTATTTTCTTTAATAACCTCAGCAATTATATTCTGACAAGCGACACCACACAAAGGTGTTTTTTCTGATGGTTTCCAAACACAAACATCACCACAAATCCATGCTAAGGCCGTGTTCCAAGCCCAAACGGCTACTGGAAAATTAAACGCTGAGATGATTCCAACAACTCCCATTGGGTGGTATTGCTCATACATACGGTGACCTGGACGCTCAGAGTGCATAGTCAATCCATGTAATTGACGAGAAAGACCCACTGCAAAATCACAGATGTCGATCATTTCTTGTACTTCGCCATAGCCTTCTTGCAATGATTTTCCCATTTCATAGGAAACTAATTTACCGAGTGCTTCTTTATTTTTACGCAATTTTTCTCCAAACTGACGCACAATTTCCCCACGTTGTGGCGCTGGCATTGTCTTGAATGTTTTAAAAGCTTCGGTTGCTGTTTGCATTACTTTCTCGTAATCTGCAGCAGTAGTTGTTTTTACTGAAGCAATACGTTGACCGTCAACTGG
>JAYTMQ010000012.1:0-4505 GCA_043728355.1 Bacteroidota bacterium | reverse complement strand
GAAATTTTGTATAACGAATGAATACTGACATAAACAATATCATTATCGGCATAAACCAACTTGATTGCTTCTTGGGTTTTGCCTTCGACTTGAATTTTTTGCAAACCGCCAAATTTCCCAATTCCGTGGTCAATGTGTGTAACATAATCTCCAACTACAAGTGTTGTGAGTTCTTTTAGTGTAATATTTTGCTTTTTGGAAACGCTGCTTTTGATGTTGAATTTATGATAACGCTCAAAAATTTGATGATCGGTGTAACAAGCAATTTGGTTTTCTTCGTCGATAAATCCTTGATAAATTGGCAAAGTTATGGTTACATATTGTTTGCGAATGCTTTCGGCGTTTTCTTCGTCAAGAGATTCAAAAATATCGTGAAAACGTTTTGCTTGGGCATCATTAGAGCAAAAAAGATAATTTTTGTAACCATTAAAATGATTGTCATTCAAATTATTCAATAACAAATCGAATTGTTTATTGAATGATGGTTGAGGTTGAATAAAAAACTCAAATGTTTTTTTGGTTTTAAAAGTTGGTTTCGATAATTCAATAATCGAAAAATATAATGCTTTTTTGACGAATTCCGTCTGATTCAGAAATATTTGTTCTGGTTCAACGTGTTTTATTGTCGAGTTTAGATTATCGAAAATTTCTCGTGATTTTGCAAATAATTTATCTAGTTTGGATAATAATAAATCAGTATTTTGAATACAAATAATTGTTTCGCTAGAAATATATTCTAAGAAACTTTCTCTATTTTCTTCGAAAAATTTATTTTCGACATTTGGAATAATAGTAATTTTCTTTTGTTTTTCGATAGAAAGTTGCGTTTCAACATCAAAACTTCGAATAGAATCGACTTCGTTTCCAAAAAATTCTATTCTATATGGATTATCATTCGAGAATGAAAAAACATCAATAATTCCGCCACGAACCGAAAATTCTCCAGGTTCGGTAATAAAATCAACACGCTTGAATTCATATTCAAACAAAACTTCGTTAATAAATTCTATCGAGATTTTATCGGCAACCGAGACTTTTAAAGTATTTTTTTCTAAATCTTTTTTGGTAACTACTTTCTCAAAAAGTGCTTCGGGATAACTAACAATTACTGCTGGTTTTTTGCGAGAATTTATCCGATTTAAAACTTCGGCTCGAAGCAAAACATTAGCATTATCAGTATCTTCAATTTGATATGGTCTTCGATAAGAACCTGGATAAAACAAAACGTCTTTTTCACCAATAAGTTGCTCAAGATCATTTAAATAATAAGCTGCTTCTTCTTTATCATTCAACAAAATCAAGAAAGGTTTTTCGGTTTTTGTGAACAATGAATTGATTACAAATGACAATGACGAACCAACCAATCCTTTTAAATAAAGTTTGTTTTCTGGAGTTTTCAGGCTATCGACAATTTGCTTAATTTTTGGTGCGTTGTCGTAGGTATTTAGTAATTTAGATTTGCTCAAGGGTTTAATTTTTTGCCACGAATTTTCAATGATAAAAATTTCACGAATTCATTTACTTTTTGGTTTAATATTTGAAAAAATTATATACTATTCATTGCTTATAGGCTTTTTCAATTCAAAATATTGATTAATTTTTTCTGATATTTCAATGCTACTTGGCAACAAATTTACAAATTCTTTCGGTAAAAGATTTGAAGTTTTGTATGTCGCAACGCCAATGGGCATATTACTAGATTTTAATGAATACTCTACAATTGTTCTGTCTTTGCTTTTACAAATAATAATTCCGATTGCTTCATTTTCGTGTGGAAGCTTAATTGTATCGTTCAAAACCGTTAAATAAAATTCCATTTTACCTTTATATTCTGGCAGAAATTCACCAATTTTCAAATCAATAGCTATTAAGCACTGAAGTTTTCTATGGTATAAAAGTAAGTCTATAAAAAATTCCTTATCGCTAACCGAAACTTTATATTGGTTGCCAACAAACGTATAATTATGTCCTAATTCTAATAAAAAACTTCGAATGTTTTTAATTAATGCTTGTTCTAATTCGCTTTCGGAATGTTCGTCTGCAAGATTTAAAAAATCAAAAGTAAATTCATCTTTTACCACCAAAAGTGCTTGATTTTTGATTGATTCAGACAAGTTTTTATCGAAATTAGTTTGGTTGGTTAAATATTTTTCAAATGTTTGATTCTCAATTTGATGAATTAATACATTTTTAGTCCAACCAAATTTTTTGGTCGATAGTATATAGAATTGTCTTTGCTGATTGTCTTTACATTTTTTTAAAATCGAAATATGTTTGCTCCAGCTAATTTCTCGTACCAGTGGTACGAGAAATTCAACAGCTTGATATTCAGAATAAAATTGAGCCATAAGCCATAAATTTCCAACTGAAAAACCACCAATTCCTGGAAATTCATTCTGTAATTCTTTAGATAATGTTGGAACAATTGCTTTGCCCCAATTTTCGGATTGTTTTTCGGAAATCGATTTTCCAATTTCCCAATATAGATTGATTAATTGAGTATTTACAACTTTTAAAGCTTCGTATTGGGCTTGACGAACTTTATTTTTTATGTCCGAAATAAAATTGTGTTGAGAAATTTCCAAATTCATTTTACTAATAAATTTATTGAATATTCTGATTAACATCCATTGGAACATTCGGAATAGCCCGACTTGTATCCATCATTTTTATTAAATCGCTTTCACCTTCTTCAGTTTGAATTTGACTTCTTCGAGTTATTTCGTCCATTTGTGCTTGCAATGATTGAATTTGTTCGTTTATTTCTCCGATTAATAGTATGACTTTTGCATCTGGAATTTGGGTCAAATTGATGTATAAATCAAGTGAATTGACTTTGGTAATTAAAACTGTAATTCTAGCTTTTATCGCTGGACCATTGAATCTGACAGGAATATTGGTTTTTAAATCGAATGCTTTTTTCGATAAATTTTTTGCTTTTTGCTGAAATGCTCCAATGGTCGATTTTGGTTTTTTGGACATTTCATCTAGAAAAATGCGCCATTCGGTCCAATTGGTTGTCAAAGTTTGCGATGTAGCATTGCTTGGTTGTGTGTTAAAAACCCAGCCTTTATTGATGTTTGCAAAAATAATTTCTTTCTTTTTTGTGTCTTTTAAGTTTTCTGCAAGTCTGATTTCGTTATTGTCTTTGCAAGAAATTACTAAAAAAAATAGATATATATATAGGTAGAATTTCATTAGAATATTATTTTTGGCACAAAGTTACAAATTTGTTTTGAATGAAAATGATAACATTATTATAAATGGTTTTTATAAAGTTGTGGTTCTGAAAAAAACTAAGTCGCATTTTTTTGAATAAATTACATTAAAATTTACTTAAATATTAAGCCTTAAACTTTACACACAATTAATACAACTTCATATTAACTTAAATCAAAGTCAAATTTCTTATGATTAATTTCTTACAAGAATTTTTAAATTATTTATTAAAAAATTAAATCAAAACAATTTCATTTTGCTTAATTTTGTAAAAAAACAATGAATTTTATAATCAAAAACAAACTATTTTTTTCGATATTCTTTATTTTTTCGATAATAACGCTCTCGTTTTTTTATACTGCTTTGAAGCCTAAAAAAATGCTAAGTGTTTATAATCCATCTGATGTAAATCCAGAATTGGTCGATTCGACTGTGCAAGATGTAAGAAAATATCATAAAATTGCTGACTTTTCATTTACCAATCAAAACGGAAAAATTATTACACAAAAAGATTATAAAGGCAAGATTTATGTTGCCGATTTTTTCTTTACAACATGTGGTACAATTTGTCCAAAAATGACAACTAATCTTACAATTGTACAAAAAACTATTTTGAATAATCCAAAAGTTATGTTGTTGTCACACAGTGTAATGCCAGATATTGACAACGTTGCAACCTTAAAAAAATATGCCATTAAAAATGGAGTAGTAGATTCTAAATGGAACCTTGTAACTGGCGATAAAAAAGACATTTACAAAATGGCGAGAATGTCTTATTTAGCAGTAAAGCAAGGTAAACCTAGCGAAATGTACGATATGGTTCATACAGAAAATTTTGTTTTAGTCGATGCAAAAGGACAAGTTCGAGGTTTTTATGATGGTACTAATTTGGATAAACCAACCGAAGAAGGTATAAAAAATGTCAATCAGTTAATTGAAGATATTGAGTTTTTGTCAAAAGAAAAAGAAAAATTAGATTGAAATGAATTTGACTTTTGAAATTGATTTTTGAATTTGACTTTTGAAATTGACTTTAGAAATTGATTTTTGAAATTGACTTTTGAAATTGATTTTTGAAATTGATTTTTGAAATTGTAATTTATATTACTTACTTTTGCAATATTAATTCATTCTAAATAAATTTTGCAAACCACCATTCAATCCCTAAAAAAAGGTCAAAAAGCCATTATCAAAGATTTTGATATTGATGTTGTGCCTTTAAAACTTTTAGAAATGGGTTGTTTACCAGGAAATATTGTCGAATTATTGCAAATAGCACCTTTTGG
>JAYTMQ010000011.1:0-5492 GCA_043728355.1 Bacteroidota bacterium | reverse complement strand
TTAATAATCAACAATTGTTCATAAAACCTAGGTTTTTTCTAAATCACAATCAAGAGTTGTTAATAACTATGTTTTTTTTAATATAGCTGAATAGTTACGAATTTTTATTATTTAGAAAAGATATTGAAGATTCTAAATTAAGAGAAATTCTAGAGAAATTGTAGATTCATTAATTACAAATAGAAAAAATTAAAAATGAATATTTTTAAAGTTTTAATGTATGGTTTATTGATTGGTGGTTTATTAATAGTTTTAGGAATTGTAATGATTTGTTTAATAGTTATTATAAATTTATTATTCATTAAAACTATTAAATTAACTGAAAAAATGTATAAAATTTCTGAAATTATTTTGTATTCAGGTTTGCTTATATTTGGTTTTAGTCTTTCAGGATCTTTAATTTATTTGGCAATAGAAGGAATAAATGCCAGAGAATATAATCTTGCATTTAGTAAAAATAGCGGTTATAAAACTAATATTTCATTTGACAATCAACCCATTAAATTTATTTTTCAAACTGCTGGATTTATTGGATTTTCAATTTTGATTATTCGCTTTCAATTTAAAATGCTAATTGATATTTATAAAAATAAAAAATAACGAAAAAAATGAACATAAAAACAATATTTTACACATTCTTAATTACAATATTATTAATCACAAATTTAAATGCACAATTTATTGGAAGTTACAATTTGCGAGATGGCGGAGTAGATATGCCACATTCGTCGCTAATAGTAAAATCGAATAATGAATTTTATATTTTTTATTATGGTGGATACAAAACTGGCAAATGGATAGCAATTGATAAAAACAACATTTCATTAACCGAAACAAAAAACAATAGTGATGCCATTAGCATTTACGGAAAAGTCAACAAAAACTCAAAAGGAATTAGCATAAATGTTTATGGTTTGGCAAAATCAAATGCTTTTATAAATTTTTCAAAAGACACTATTGCAACCAAAGAATTTCAACCAGTTTTTAATGATTGGGCGAATTGTTTAAGCGATAATTACAAAATCAAAAAAAAGATTGGCGAATTTAACTGGGTTACTATCACTTGCCCAATTGATCCTAATTTTGGTAATTATGGCATCAAATATCCATACAAAGCGCAGAGTTATACTTTTCAATTAGATAAAAAATTTAGTGAATATGTTGTCGTACTTAATTCCGACGCACTTAATGAAAAAATGAGTTTTAATCTAACTAAAAAAAATGATGCTTACTTGATTAATGACGCTTCTGGATTTGCAGATAATAAAGAATTAGAACGTGAAGAATTGACAAATGAGGAATTTAAGAATATAGAAAATCAAATAATATTAATTGAAAAAGATAATTTTAAAGGAAAATTAGGAACCTTAATTTCATCGAAATCTATACAAAAAATCAACATTTATAAACCCATCTTAAAATCTATATTTACAGCAAAATGTGATGATGAAAAAGTCGAAATCGAAGAAAATATCAATAACACAAAAATACTAGTCGCTGCTGATCGAACAGACGGATTTTATGAAGTTACTAACTTTAAAGAAAACGAATACGATACTAAACAATATAAATTAGCAAAAACAGCAAGTATAAACAATAAAGACATTTTATCAGTCAATAAAAATGTATCTGATTACGGCGGTTTCGAAATTGAAATCGTTTTTACAGAAAAAGGCAGCTTGAAACTTGCCGAATTATCCAAAAATAATATCAGAAAACCAATAGCAATTGTAATCAATAAATTAATTGTTTCGACTCCAATATTTGCATCTGAAATAACTGGTGGAAAAGCCAATATTGGTAATGGATTTTCCGAAACCGAAATAGATGATTTAATTTTAAGCCTGAAAAAATAATTATGAAAAAATATTTATATCTTCTAATATTATTACTGTTTTCTTGTATTGAAAATAATAAAAAAGAATCTAGAAAAATTGATTTAGAAAAAGCAAATACAGTTTCATTAAAAAAAGAAATTGAAGTCCAAGAAAAAATCAATATTGATACTTTGAGTTTTCTCGATTATAATGATGAAGGCGATTATATGTTGCTAAATGCTAAAAAAGGAAATGACATTTATGGTTTTATAAATGACAAAAATGGTGATAGAAGTTATTTAAAAGGCGATTTAATTGAAATTAAATGGAAAAAAGATACAATTTATATTGCTGGCGATGGCGAAACACCCGAAATTGCCGAATGGATTATTTCAACAAAAAAAATTATAGACGGAAATGTTTCCATTTTCAGAAAAACATACAAAAAACAGCTAAAATTTAATTGGTCTAAAGAAAATAATTATTCCCCAAGTTATTTAGACAAACTTTATTTATTGGTCGAAGATTTTATAGTAAACTCTAAAGTTGAAACGATAAAATTGAGCATAAAAAACAAAGATCAATTAGAATATTCTATCGAACAACAATCCAGAAACGGCGAAGAATATACGGTTTTAGGAATTTCATATATTTTTGAACACAGGTTAAATACTTTAAAATGGTTGTATTATGAAAACGAAAATCAAAGATTATACGAATATGATTTACCAAATGATAAATTAATTGAATTAAAAAATTAAATCAAATCGTTGATAAAAAATTAAAAAAATGCAAACATCAAAATTCAAATATCTAATAATTAGAATTTTTCCTTTATTTTTTGGTATGCTTATTTCAATTCCAATCGGATTATCAATGTTAGACCCAAATCGCAAATGTAGCACTGGCGATATAATGTCAATTATTTTTTGGATGTTAATTTTTTATATTATTTGGACTTTAATTCTTATTATTGAAGCTGTTTTACATCATCGAAAGAGTCAATTAAAACAGCGTAATCTTAATTTAATAATGATTGCTTTTCTGCCATTTTTGAGTTGTTTGTTGTGGATTTATTTCACAATTATTGAAATGTTTTAATATGTAAAAAAATTAAAAATGAAATTAAAGATATTAAAATACATTTTTATATGTTGTTGTTTAAGTATAGTTTTGAGCAATTTTTCTCATCGATTAATAAACAATATGGCGCAAGTTGGTGTAATTTTTTTTGTAGTTATTTTATATGTAAATATATTTTTAGCTGCATTAAATTTGTTGATTTTTTTTATAAATAGCAAAAACTATTACTATTTGGCCAAAATTTTAATGTTTGCTCCTCAATTAATTTGTGCTTTTATTTACTTAATTATGGACTATTCTTGGAAAGAAAGCCTGATTTCATTATTTGCAACTTTTTTTATTTTTCAAATATTTTTTTATTTTAAGATAAAAAAAATGTTTTCAATACTTTAAAACAATACTTTCATGTTTGACGATTTTTTTATCAGTTTCCCAATACTATTCGTATCGATAATTCTATTATTATTGTTCAGTAAAGCTTGGAATAAAAGAGATTTGATAAAAAGCATAATTAGTCACGATAAATTATTTGAAATTAAAAGTTTAAATCTTACAAAATCAGAAAGAGCTTTACTAAAAGATAAATTTGCTGAAATTAAAATTAAGTACAAAAAAAACAAAGCGTTAGCAAAACCAATTAGCGAAATTAATTTCATTCCGATAGTTATTAATTTATTGATTGCTGGATATAATCTAAAATTGTTTTTAACAAATTTTAATCAAGAAATAGACGTTTTAATCAATATTTGGGTTTCATTTTTCTTATTGATGCTTAATTTCCCATTATTTATTTACAAAGAAAACAAGGAAGAAAAATTTGTAAGTTTATTTTTATTTTCTGCTTTGTCGCTTTTTTGTTTCCCAGTTTTATTCTTTTACCAAGGTTTAGATTTAATAATTTTAATGATAGGTTGGCTATTTAATTACACAATTTTTTTATTTTTTAGTAATACAAAACAAATCGATAATTTAAAAGGGCAAACTGGCTTTTTTATACTTTTTTGGATGTTTATGATATTTATTTCCTTAGTTATTCATTTTAAGTTTGACTTACCCGAAAAATACAATTACAGCTTTTTAATCAATGTTTTTTATTTTATGGTCAACGCTTATTTTATTTTTATTTCTCAAAAATATGAAAGAATAGATACTTCTGATTAATAGAATTTTTTTTGGCTTGAATTTGACCAAACTACTATTTACAAAAAAAAACGCCTCAAATTTCTTTGAGGCGTTTTCTATATAAATCTTAAAAAATCTTATTTCAATTTTTTCTTGATAGCAACTTCGTGGTACGATTCTATAATGTCTCGTTCTTCGATGTCATTGTAACCTTTAATTTGAATACCACAATCATAACCTTTAGCAACATCTTTTACATCGTCTTTGAAACGTTTCAATGCTAATAATTCTCCAGTAAATACAACAACACCTTCGCGAATAATACGCATTTTCGCATTTCTTACGATTTTTCCATCCATAACCATCGATCCTGCAATAGAACCTACTTTCGAGATTTTGAAAATTTCTCGAATTTCTGCTGTACCAAGAATTTCTTCTTTCATTTCTGGTGCCAACATTCCTTCCATTGCATCTTTCAAATCGTCGATTGCAGCATAGATAATTGAGTAATAACGAATATCGATTTCTTCTTTATCGGCTAATTGTCTAGCATTTCCAGCAGGACGAACGTTAAATCCGATAATAATCGCATCTGATGCAGAAGCCAACATTACGTCAGTTTCGGTGATTGCTCCAACTCCTTTGTGAATAATATTAACCTGAATTTCTGGTGTAGATAATTTAGAGAACGAATCTGACAATGCTTCAACCGAACCATCAACGTCACCTTTCAAAATGATATTCAATTCTTTAAATTGACCCAAAGCAATACGACGTCCAATTTCGTCCAACGTAATATGGCGTTGTACTCTAACTGATTGCTCACGCATTAATTGTGTACGTTTTGCAGCAATTTGTTTGGCTTCTTTTTCATCAGAGAAAACTGTAAATTTATCTCCAGCAGTTGCCGAACCGTCCAATCCTAAAACTGATACTGGCGTCGATGGCCCTGCTTCTTTGACAATATTACCACGTTCATCTTGCATTGCTTTGATTTTTCCGTGGTGTTTTCCTGCAAGCATATAATCGCCTACTTTCAAAGTTCCATTTTGAATTAAAATTGTTGACATATATCCTTTTCCTTTGTCAAGGAATGCTTCAACAACAGTTCCAGTTGCAACCCGATTTGGATTGGCTTTTAAGTCCAATAATTCGGCTTCTAGCAGTACTTTTTCGAGTAATTCTTTTACACCAGTTCCTACTTTTGCAGAAATATCGTGCGATTGAATTTTTCCGCCCCAATCTTCAACTAGCAAGTTCATTCCTGCTAATTTTTCTTTTATTTTTTCGACATTAGCGTTTGGCTTATCGATTTTATTAATTGCGAATATAATAGGCACATTTGCCGCTTGGGCATGCGAGATTGCCTCTTTGGTTTGTGGCATTATATCATCATCGGCAGCAATTACAATAATTGCAATATCTGTAACTTGTGCTCCACGTGCACGCATTGCAGTAAATGCCTCGTGA
>JAYTMQ010000010.1:0-35311 GCA_043728355.1 Bacteroidota bacterium | reverse complement strand
ATTTGGGTTTTCAATACTTTTATTGTAATCGCCAAATGCAATTGCACCAGCATTTTTCATATCGAAAAGTTCTGCCATATCTTTGCCTTCGCTGTTTTTGGTCAATGCTCCAATCGGATATAAATCGGTTGCGAAACCTACGGATTTGTTTTTAACAAAATTTATTTGTGATTGATTATCGATTACCGGGTATGAATTGGGTTGTAAACAAACTCCTGTAAATCCTGACTTTGCAGCAACATTTAAACCATTTGCAATGTTTTCACGATCTTCGAAACCTGGTTCGCCAAAACAAACGCTGGTGTCAAACCAACCTTGAGAAATGTGTAAATTTTCAAGTTTAATTTCTTGTAAATTTTCTGAATTTGAAAGATTTGAACCAATTTTTTGAAATTTTCCGTCGATAATTTTCAAATCCACAATTTGATTGTGAAAAGTACTTTTCGGGTCGATAATTTTGGCTTGTCGGATAATTAAGTTCATAATCCTTGATTTAAAAAAATATTTTTTGAACCATTAAGAAATTAAGTTTCATTAAGTTTTATAGCTTAATGAAACTTAATTTCTTAATGGTTTGATTTTTTTGATAATAAATTCATTATTTCACGAATTTTTGAATCAGCATTTCTAATACTAAAAATAATAGTGTCAAAATTAAGAAAATTTTCCAAACATTGTTATCAGTTCTATCAGTATAAATTTTGTCAAAAACACTACCAATTGAATCAATAATTTTGAAATCAGCAACAGCATTTTCATTGGCCAAATCCAAATTGCTTTCTGTTCTATCGTAATTAAAACTAATATTCTTTAATAATTTATCTTTAGTAAACGCTCCAAAGTTTCCAGCAATTTCGGGATTATCATTAAATGTCATTTTGACTTTCGAATTCAGAATTTGTTGGGTTGGAACAAATTTCGAATCGGCATTTTTAATTTCTACAATTTCGTCTTTACCTAATAATGCATCAATTAAAAACGGATTTTCATCTCCAATTGTCAAAGCATTGATTCCAGACTTTTGACTGTTTTGTGCCATTTTATAAAAAACAGGAACAATCAATGGAGAATTCTGAAAATTAGAATTGGTTTTGTTAATCGCAGCCGAAAAAATATAAACCGATGACAATTGATTTTGCATAGAAACTAAAAATGAACTTTGATCCTCGTAACTCAAAATTGCACCAGAATTGCTTTTCAAAACAAACGAATTTCGAGTGTTAGGATATTGAAAATTATCAATTTTTTTTTCGAAAACCGATGCAAATATTGGATGACTAAAATTGATTTTTGTGATTAATTTCTCTAAATTTATAGGATTCAAATATTGAACCGAACCAAAATTGGCTAATAAATCATTCATATTTTCGGTCGAACATTCTTGCGACGGAATTACAACAACGCTTCCACCTTTTTCGACAAATGCTTTTAAAGTTGTTTGCAATGCTTGGGGAATTTCTTTGAGTTCATTCAAAACAATTGCGTCTTGTTTTTCGATAGAATTATAATCTAATGAGCCAACTTCGTAATTGAAAAAATTAAATTCATCATTCGTATAAATTCTTGATAAAAATCCAGATTTTACAGTTTCTCCAATTCCAAAAACATTGGTTTTTTCAGGTTTAGAAATACTAAAATACAATGAATTATCATACTCTAAACCTTTGTCTTGAATATTGACATAACCATGAAAATCGGCTTTTGGAATCGTGAAATTAACGGTTTTTGTTTTTTCTTCGAAATTAACTAAAGCTTTGGCAACCAATTTATTTTGATTGTACAATGCAATTGGAATATTTTTAGAATCATCTCCAAAATCAGATAATTTTACACCAATTTCATAGAAATTTTCAAGATTTTGACTGATATAAACGCTATCAATTGCAACATTGTTTTTTTGTTCGGCTTTCGGAATAATAAAATAAGTATTGTAATCTTTATTAATCGATTTTGTTTGCTTTTCTTCTAAACCAACAGCATCTGTAATCACAACAATATCTTTATTAAAAGCAGATTTTCTAGCTTTTATTTTCGCCATTAAATTATCTAAAACAAATGGCGTTGCAGAATATTTCAAGTTTTGTAAATCTTTTTGAAGTGATTTAATGTCAGAATTCCAGAAAGTTTCGTTGTTTGTAATTAACGAAAATTGCATATTTTCTGGGGTTTCTTCCAAAAGTTCTTGAACGGCTCGTTTTAGCAATTCGCCTTTTTGACCTTTTGCTTGCATTGAAAATGAATTGTCTAGCACAATATACATTTCGTTATTGGCATTTTTGCTGTCTTTGGACTTAAAAAAAGGTTGTGCAAATGCCAAAATTAAAAATGTCAAAAGCAATAATCTAGTCGCTAAAAGTAACCATTTTTTGATTTTAGAACTTTTTCTGGTTTGAATCGATAATTCTTTCAGAAATTGAACATTGGTAAAATATTCTTTCTTGAAACGTCGCAATTGAAACAAATGAACCAGAATCGGAATAAGTAAAAGAAATAGAAAATAGAGTATTTCTGGGTGTTTGAATTGCATTATTTTAAATAAAATATTTTAATACATAATTTTTAAACCAATTTGGAAATTCTTTTTCATCAATATGAAGTTTTAAACTTTGACCAGATTGAATTTCAGCTATTAATTTTATTTTTTCGCCAGAATTATCAAATAAATAGGATTTATCACAAATTTCAATTGCTGGAAATAAATTATTAAGTGTTTTTGAATATCGCTCAATAATTTTAGTAGCATCTACATCGTGACCACCTTTATTGACTCTATTTTTTACTCTCGAAATATTAACTTCGGAATCATCAATGCAAATAAAATAAAAATAAGTCGAATATCCTTGGTTTTTTGCCTCTTGAATTTCTTGAAGTTTTGAAGTATGACTCATTACAGTTTCAAAACAAAAACTTTGTTTGTTTTGAGTTAATTTTTCTCTAATCAATGAAGAAATTAAAGAACCTTCATATTTACTTCCTTTTATAGAATAACTTCTAATATAATTTTCTTTACAACTTAAATAAATTTGGTGGTTTTCTTCTTCTGATTTTTTTAATAAAGATTTTGCATTATCATTTTTTAAAAAAGCATCAAATTCATATTCAGAAACTTTTAAATTAAAAAAGTCAAGATTTATTATTTTTTTTGTTTCAAGTATTTTTTCAATATTATCAGCATTTATAAAATGTCCAGTGTTATGATTTTTAGAGAATTCTTCAAAAAGAGTGCTTTTTCCTGAACCATTTGGACCAGCAAAAATTCTTAGTCTTTTCTTTATTTTCGACATAAAACAGCACCTTTTTTTAATCCGTTTTTAGAGGAAATATTAACTATTTTTCTTAAAATTTTAATTTCACCTGTTGGAGATTTTTCTATCAAATTATTTTTTGAAATTAATTTTATTGTTAATCCTAAAACTCTAGATTCTTTGACGGCAAGGCTTGAACTTTTTTTAGCTGAATATTTCAAGACTTCTAATTCAGAATTAGAAGTTTTATATTTCTTTTTTAATGTTTTATTCTCCATTATATTATATTAAGAATTGCATTATATTAATCTAAATTTTTAAGTTTTTCAGGATTTTGGCGAGTATCAAAAATTGAGACAATTCTAATGACTTCTTCATCAATCCAATAAATAATTTTATAATTTCCTTCAACCAAATATCTGAAATTTTCTTTCCTGAAACTCAATAAAACTTCAATTTGTCCTAAAAAAGGAAAATTCAATAATGTTTTAGCTCGAGAGTAAATAATTGTAACAGTATTGAAGGAAGTATCATTTCTGACTTTTGAAATTTGCTTTTTCGCAAATATTGACCATTCAATTCTCATTTCCAAGATTCGATTAAAGCATCCATTTCTTCTTCAGTATATACTTCTCCGTTTTTATGTTGTTCAACCGAAATATCAATCATCTCATAAAAACTTTCCAACGACATTGGTTTCAAATCTTCTTTTTTATCTTTTTTGAAATCAAGTTGAATTACTTTTTCAAGTCTATCTATGATTTCAACATCATTAATATGAAGAAAAGATTCAATAAAATTCAATTTTCTGTGTTCTAAATTTAACATATCTTTTAAATTTTAAATTCAATAACAAATATAATAATAAAAACCCAAACCTACAACCTACAACCTACAACCAGAATTTATTTTTTGTCCTTCCTTTTCTTATCCCGAGTTTTCAAAATATTTCTATTCACAGAACTCGAAACTTTTTTCTTGGTTTTAGATGGTCCACCAAGATTGACTTTTTTATTTTTAGCAGATTTTTCGTGAAATGCACCATCGCCTTCCAATTTTTTATTCTTTAATAAAAATTTCACGATTTGTTTTTCTTTTTCAGGACCAATTAATACCAATGAAATTTCTACATCTGATGGTTTTTCAAGAATTTCGATTTCGGTTTCCATTAACGCTTCTACTTCAAACTTCATTTCTTCTTCACGTGGCGTGATGAAACTAATTGCTGTTCCAGTAGCATCGGCGCGACCTGTACGACCAATTCGGTGCATATATTGTTCGGGCATTTCTGGCATTTCGAAATTAATAACGTGTGTAATATTCGAAATATCCAATCCACGCGCCATAATATCTGATGTTATTATTCCTCGAAGTTGTCCATCTTGAAAATTCGCCATCGTTGTCAATCGATAATTTTGCGATTTGTTTGAGTGAATCACCCCAAATTCATCAGGAAAATCAGCTTCGATACGTTCGTGAAGCATGTCTGCAATTTTTTTATTGTTTACAAAAACCAAAATTCTAGACATTTCAACGTCGTTTTGCAACAAATGTTTCAATAAATTTATTTTAGTATTGAAATTTGGCAAATGATACGAAAGTTGTTTGATTTGTTCCAACGGAGTTCCTGAAGGCGATAATGTAACTTCTTCAGGAAAATCGAAAAAATCGTTTAAAACTGCATCAACTTCATCGGTCATTGTTGCCGAAAACAAAATATTTTGACGTTTGGCTCTCATCATCGAAAATATAGAAGTCAACTGAATTCTAAAACCTAAATTCAACATTTCGTCGAATTCATCGATGACTAATTTTTGAGTTTCATCGAACCTGATATAAGCATCGAGTGCCAAATCCATTACTCGTCCTGGTGTTCCTACTAAAATATCAATTCCTTCGAAAACGGCTTTCTTTTGAGTATTTATGTTTACGCCACCATAAACACCAAGTGTTTTGACTAACATATATTTAGATAATTTTTCGACCTCTTCGACAACTTGCACGACCAATTCTCTAGTAGGAACTAAAATTACGATTTTTGGTGTATTGGTTGGTGTGAATTTATATAATTTTAGAAGTGGCAATAAATAAGCAAATGTTTTCCCAGTTCCAGTTTGTGCAATTCCCATCATGTCTCGTCCAGACATAATTACTGAAAAAGATTTTTCCTGAATTGGAGTTGGTTTTGTAAAACCCAATTCGTCGATGGCTTTTTGTACAGATTTTGGAAGATTGAATTGCTCGAAAGTGCTCATTTTTATTATAATTTTTGCAAATATAAGCTTTTTTAATTTGGCATTATTTGAATTTTTACTATTTGAAAATAATTCAACAAATATTAAAATTTTGAAAATTTACTTCTACAAATAAATTTAAAGGCTTTAGTCTGATAAGCGTATGCTTTTTTATGCCACTGATTACAAAGATTAGCACAAATTTTTAACTCTAAAATGAAGAAAATCTTTGAAATCCTTTAAATCTGTGGCGAAATAAACTGAAAACAAGTATATTATTTAGACCATAGCCAATTTAAACTATTATTTTTACAATTATTTAAAATAGGCTAATGTATTTGTCAAATTTTTAATAAAAATGTAGATTTGTAGTATTTACATTTGGAACTTTCGAAAATAAGTTTAATTTTATAAATTATTTAAAAGGTTTATATACAATTAGATGGAAAAAAGTAAAATAAGTAAAAATCTTTTATTCACGCAAAGACATTTTGAATTAATACTAAAATTAAACAAAACATCATTTGTAGAAAAAAACTCTGTTACAGATATTTTTAATGTCATTACAGAATCTTTAGTAGAAGGATTAAACATTGATCGAGCAAGTTATTGGAAAATCGTAGATGAAAAATTAAAATGTGTCAATTTATTTGATAATGATGCCAAAGCACATTTGACACATATTGACATTGACCAACGAGATTTGCCAATTTATTTTCAGGCATTGTCTGACGGAATTGCAATTGTTGCAGACGATGTTATGACCAATCAATATACTCAAGAGTTAAAAGAAAGCTACTTAATTCCGCTTGGTATAACTGATATGCTAGATTTACCAATTCGTGAAAACGGAAAAGTTACTGGTGTTTTATGCTGTGAACATCGAGATAAACCAAGAGTTTGGAATGAATCTGACTTGGCATTTGCTAAGTCCGTTGCTGATATTTTGGCTTTGATGTTAGAGCATTTTTATTCATCAGAAATTGAAAAAAAACTCATTGATAGTGAACGAAAAGTCAGTTTAATTTCAGAATACTCGTCAGATGGATTTGTAGTTATTGAAAAATCTAAAGTTACTTATGCTTCTAAATCGTACTGTGACTTGTTTGGATATTCGGTTGAAGAGACTTTGCAAATGAATTCAGAAGATATTTTGCAAAGAATGCATCCTGATGACAGAGAGCAAATTAGAATATATGTTGCTAAAAATTTGGCATTAAAAAATCCAAATTTTAAATATGAATTTAGATTAAAAACTAAATCAGGAGCTTATTTTTGGAGAGAAGATACTGCATCCGTATTATATGACAATCAAGGTGTTTATACAAAATATATTGTTATTACACGTGATATAAATAAAAATAAAGTAGCAACCGAAGAAATTAAACGTTTGTATGAAATTTCGCAAGTTCAAAACCAAAAATTAGTTGATTTTACATACATAGTTTCGCATAATATTCGTTCGAATTCATGTAATATTTCGATGCTTTTGGATTTAATTGATGAGACAAAAGATATTGAAGAAAAAGAAGAATATTATAAATTATTAAAAGTAAGCAATGATAAATTGACCGAAACATTGCATTATTTAAATGAAACTATCAATATTCGAACTAATCCTGAGAATTCAAAATTTTTTATAAATGTAAAAATTGAGGTCGAAAAAGTTTTACATTCTATAAATGCGATTATAAAAAATGAAAAAGTTGAAATCAAACTTATTATTGATAAAGATTTAATAATAAATACAATTCCGTCTTATTTTGAAAGTATAATTCTAAATTTAGTTTCAAATTCTATCAAATACAAATCAAATATTTCAAATCCCGAAATTGAAATTTCTGCTAAAAAAATAGGAGGCATTTGCAGAATTATTGTTAAAGATAACGGAATTGGAATTGATTTAGAAAAAAATAAAGATAAAATTTTCGGAATGTACAACACATTTCACGACAATGACGATGCGCTTGGAATAGGACTTTTTATGACCAAAAATCATGTAGAATCACTAGGCGGAAAAATAGAAGTAATAAGTAAAGTTAACAAAGGTTCCCAATTTAAAGTTTCCCTTTATGAATAAATTTGAGTTTACCTATATAATTGATGATGACGCCATTTTTGTAATGGTTTTCAAAAAGATTTTATCAAATATTGAAAACTTCAATAAAATTGATACTGTAAAAAATGGTTATGAAGCACTCGAGGGTTTAAAAATTCTAGAAGCAAATAACGAAAAATTTCCAGACATAATATTCCTTGATTTGAACATGCCGGTTCTTGATGGTTGGCAATTTCTTGAAGCTTTAGAAAGTTTGTCTTTTAAAGACAAACTCAACATTCACGTTATCTCATCAACGATTGACAAAGCCGAAATCGAACGATCAAAAAGTTTTAAAGTTGTTAAAAGTTTTATTCAAAAACCAACAAGTGCCAAACAATTAATTCAAAGTTTGGGTGTTTTGTCAGCTTAAAAACCTTCAAAAACACCCAAACCAAAAAGTGCAAAATCATATTTTACTGGATCGTTTTTGTCAAGTTTTCTAAGAAATAAATCGAGTTCCGATAATGCTTTTCCATCGTTTTGTTTTCTGGACAAAAGTTCTAATTTTCTTGCAACATTTCCTGAGTGAACATCAAGCGGACAAGATAATTTGCTTGGTGAAATGGTTTTCCAAATCCCTAAATCTACACCTTTATTGTCATTTCTAATCATCCATCGCAAAAACATATTGATGCGCTTTGCAGCCGAATTATTCAATGGATCAGAAACGTGTTTTTGAGTTCTAGATTGGTGATTTATTTCAAAAAAAACTTTTTTAAATTCAGAAATGCTTTTTTGTAAAGATTCTTTTTCTTGATGTTTTGCAAATACCGATTCTAGTCCATTGTGATTTTTATAAATATTTTGCAAACCATAAATAAAAGTTGAAAAATCAATATTATTGAAAGTTCGATGAACAAAATTATCTAGTTTTTCGAGATTATTATCGTTGTGCGACATCACAAAATCATAAGGCGAATTGCCCATAATTTGCATCATTTTATGAGAATTTTGAATAATCATTTTGCGATTTCCCCACGAAATTGTCGCCGATAAAAAACCTGCAATTTCAATATCTTCTTTTAAAGTAAACAAATGCGGTATCTGAATCGGATCTGATTCTATGAATTTTGGATTGTTGTACAACTCGACTTTTTCATCAAGAAATTCTTTTAATTCAGATTGATTCATTTATTAAGAAACTATTTTTCCGTCGGACATTATTAGTTTTCTATCCGCCATATTTGCCAATTCTTCGTTATGTGTCACAATAACAAAAGTTTGACCAAATTCATCACGTAATTTAAAAAACAATTGATGCAAATTTTCTGCAGAAGCCGTGTCTAGATTTCCAGAAGGTTCATCAGCAAAAATTATTGCAGGCTTGTTAATTAATGCCCTAGCAACTGCAACACGTTGTTGTTCACCGCCTGAAAGTTCGTTTGGTTTGTGATTCATTCTGTGAGATAATCCTAAATAATCGAGTAATCTTTTAGCCTCAATTTCAGTTTCTTTTTTGTCTTTATTGGCTATAAAAGCTGGAATACATACGTTTTCTAGAGCCGTAAATTCTGGCAAAAGTTGATGGAATTGAAAAATAAAACCAAGATTTAGATTTCGAAATTTAGAAATTGATTTATCATCAATATTTTTTTTTCTAAAGTATTTAATAAAAAATAACAAACCAGTAATAAAAGTTGCAATTCCGATGTAAAATTCTGATGGAAAGTCTTTTAAATCATTTTTAAATTCTACAAAACCATAGACTAAAATGACAAAATAAATCATTAATAAAATAGCATATATCCAAAAAAACTTTTTGAATTTTGGATTTATAATCTCTATTGTAAACAAATCTAAAACATTTTTTCCATTTATATTCAATAATGAATCGTCTTCTAAATCTGGTTTATCTAAAGTTCCTAAAATTTGCAATAATGTGGTTTTTCCAGCTCCTGAAGCACCAACTATTGAAACTATTTCGCCTTTTTTAATATGCAAATCTACTCCTTTTAAGACCTGAAGTTTGTCATAAAATTTATGAATGTTTTTGGCTTGAATCATTAAGTAATATTTTCACAAAGAAACAAATTTAAATTTAAAAAATCTGAAATCTAAATTCAAATAATCTAATGTTTAAAAATTGGCATTAGTTTTGTACGTTTACTTTATGAATTTAAATTTATAAAATAAAATGACAAATCAATTACAAATTGAAACCAAAAATAGTTCAACTACAAGCAAAATGCTGAAACTTTTTTTGGGAATAATATTCGATTTAATCGGAATGATTTCTTACATAATTCCAGGAGTTGCAGAATCGGTAGATTTAATTTGGGCTCCAGTTTCGGGTATTTTATTAGCCAAAATGTACAGCGGTTGGACAGGTAAAATTGCTGGAGTATTTGGTACGCTAGAAGAATTAATTCCTTTTACAGATGTAATTCCGACTTTTACATTGACTTGGATTTATGTATATTTAATCCGTAAAGAAAAATAATTTCTTCTATTAAATTTAAAAAATCTCGATTTATTCGGGATTTTTTTTTGATTCAAATACAAATCCTAAACCTAAATTTTTTAGCATTTTTCTAGAAAATCTAAAAAAGAATTCGAATTGACCAAAAATAAAACCATTAGCAATCAATAAAAACGGATATATTAAAGTAACGATTATTATAAAAATCAAATAATAAAAAATCAAATTTAGATTTTGTTTATTTAAACCAACCACTTTCATTAAAAAAAAAACAATTTTCGCAGATAAAGAACCGTTTATTGCAAAAACGATAAAAATAATTACCAATTGATAATTAGATTTTATTTGCCAACGTTCTTTAAATTTTTTCATTTTTATAAAAAAACAAAATTAGATTTTAAATACCACTATTCAAAATATTTTAAATTCAAGAATCAAAATATTTTTGTTTTATTTAAGATATTTTCAACTTCTGAACCAATCATTTTTCGTTACTTTTGCAATCCCGATGCTACGGGATAAAAAAGTATATATAATGTATAAAAAAATACTCTCAGTCTTATTTTCAACTCGAATGATGGCTGTTTTGTTTATTGGATATGCTGTTGCAATGGCTTTTGGAACATTTATAGAAAGCAAATACAACACAGATACTGCTAAAATTTGGATTTATAATGCTTGGTGGTTCGAAGCAATACATTTGTTTTTTCTAATTAATTTCTTTGGAAATATACAACGTTATCAACTTTTAAAAATAGAAAAATGGGCAACACTCCTACTCCATTTGTCTTTTATTTTTATATTAATTGGCGCAGCAATAACCCGTTATATTTCGTTCGAAGGAATGATGCCAATTCGTGAAAATGCTACTGAAAGTCGTTTTTTTTCTGATAAAACATTTATAAATTTCACAGTTTTTGGAGAACATAAAGGTAAAATGCAACAACTCAAATTCGAAAAACCAGTCTTGTTTTCTCAACGCATTCAAAATTCTTTTTCTTACTCTAATAAATTCGATGTTATTCCATTCGAAATTATAAAAAAAGAATTCATAATGGGTGCAAAAGAATTCATAAAAGAAGATAAAACTGGCACAATTTATTTAAAATTAGTTGAATCATCTGGTGGAACGCGTCACGAACATTTCCTTAAGTCGGGCGAAGTTCAAAATATTCACAACTTATTGTTTTCGTTAAATAAAGTTACTCAAGGAGCTATAAACATCAATACTTTAGGCGAAGAATATACTGTAAATATGCCATTTGATGGACAATTTATGCGAATGGCTGACAAGTTGCAAGGCAAAGTTGTTAAAGATGCTACTCAAAAATTGATGATGCGGTCTTTGTATAATGTTGGAAATGCGCAATTTGTATTCCCAGATCCTGCAAAAAAAGGCTTAATTGCCTACAAATCTTCGAACGATTACAAAGCCGAAAAAGAAGAAGATGCAATAGTTTTATTAGTGAAATCTCAAAATCAAGAAAAAGAAATTACACTTGTTGGTTCAAAAGGCAAAGAAGGCGAACCAAAATCTATAAAAATTGGTGCATTAGAATTTAATTTATCTTATGGAAGCAAGGTTTATAAATTGCCATTTGGTATAAAAGTAAACGATTTTATTGCTAAAAAATATCCAGGAACCGAAAAAAGTTATGCTTCGTTCGAAAGTCAAGTTACAGTTATCGACAAACCCGAAAGTTATGATGCAAGAATTTTTATGAATAATATTTTAGATCATAAAGGTTATCGATTTTTTCAATCATCGTTTGATGAAGACGAAAAAGGAACAATTTTGTCAGTAAATCACGATTTTTGGGGAACAGCAATTACTTATAGTGGTTATTTTATGTTGTTTTTTGCAATGATGGCGATTTTATTTACCAAAAATACTCGATTTGATGATTTAAAAAGAAAATTAGAAAATGTGAAGGCCAAGAAAGAAAAATTATTAGCAATTTTGATTTTGTTATTTTCATTAAATGGTTTTTCGCAATTAAAAGAGGAACAACACGAACGCCGCCAACCAACACAAAAAGAACTCGATTCATTAATTAGTAAATTCACGGTTAGCGAAATTCACGCAGCAAAATTCGGAAAAATAATCATTCAAGATGCTGGCGGACGAATGAAACCAATCAATACTTTTTCTTCAGAATTGTTGCGAAAAGTCAGTCACTCGAATACTTACAAGAAAATGAATGCCGACCAAGTTTTCTTGTCGATAACTCAATTTCCAGAAGCTTGGTACGAAATGCCGATTGTTTATATTGATGTGAGCAATGACAGCATACGAGAGATTATCGGAATTCCAGCAAAAACAAAATATGCCAAATTCATCAATTTTTTTAATAATGATGGAAGTTATAAATTGACAAAATATCTTGACAAAGCATTCAAATCAGGAAATCCTACCAAATTCGAAAAAGATTTTATAGAAACCGATAAAAAAGTGGTTTTATTAGAAAGCGCATTGGGCGGCGGAATTTTGAAAATTTTCCCGATTCCGAATGATAAAAACAATAAATGGGTTTCGTATCCTGAACTCGGACAGGCCAATTTAAAAGGAATGGATTCAGTTTTTACAAAACAAATTTTACCGATTTATTTGAATTCGCTCGAGAATGTAATAAAAGTGAAAACCTATAAAGAACCAGATTTTTATTTGTCAGGAATATCAAAATTTCAAAATAAATATGGCGCAAAAGTAATGCCAAGCCAACGAAAAGTTGATTTAGAAATTTTATATAACAAATATGATTTACTTCAAAAATTGCTTTTATGGTATCTCTTAGCAGGAATTTTTATGATGTTCTTTGTTGTTTTAAAGATATTCAAAGAAAGTAAAACCATTAATTATTTGATAAATGGAATGCATATTATTGTCTTAATATTGTTCATATTACACACTATTACATTAATTGCTAGATGGTATATTTCTGGACATTCGCCGTGGAGCAACGCCTACGAAGCCATTGTTTTTGTTGCTTGGTCAACAATGTTTTTTGGATTAGCATTTGATAGACAGTTTGTAAAACCATTGATTCCATTTTCAGTAATTAATTTAATTGAATTTACATTTGGAATAGTAGTAAAATCTAAAAGTAAATCAAAATTGACAGTTGCAGCTGCTTCATTTGTAAGCGCAATGATATTGTTCGCAGCTTATCAAAACTGGGTCGATCCAGAAATTGCAAACCTTGTTCCAGTTTTAAATTCATATTGGTTAATGATTCATGTTGCAGTAATTGTTGGCAGTTATGGACCATTAGCACTCGGAATGATTCTTGGTTTTGTAACCTTGATATTAATGATTTTGACCAACGAAAAAAATAAAGCCAAAATGGATTTGAACATTCAAGAAATAACTTACATAAACGAAATGGCTTTGACAATTGGCTTGGTCATGCTCACAATTGGCAACTTTTTGGGTGGTCAATGGGCGAACGAAAGTTGGGGACGTTATTGGGGTTGGGATCCAAAAGAAACTTGGGCATTAATCAGCATTATGGTTTATGCATTTGTAATTCACGCACGATTTGTACCAGCTTTGCGAAGCCGATGGTTTTTTGCAGTAATGAGTATGTTTGCATTTATTTCGATATTATTCACCTATTATGGCGTAAATTTTCATTTAACAGGATTGCATTCTTATGCAAGTGGCGAAGCTAGTTCGTTAGCTTGGATTTGGCAATCGGCTGCTGTAATTTCTTTTCTAGGATTAATTTCTTGGTTTAATTATAGAATTTATTTTAAAAAATAACAATTGCAATATCAATTGCAATTTCAATTTCAATAACAATTTCAATTGCAATTTCAATAACAATTGCAATATCAATGACAATTTTAATGACAATTACATTCAATACATTTTAAATTTAATAAAATACATTATGAGAAAAACACTTTTATTAATTGCAATTACAGCTTTTTTTAGTTGTAAAAATCAAGCCCAAGAAATTTCAGTAACAACAACAAACACAGTCGATTTAACAAAATCAAATTCAAAAAAAATGGAAAAAGAAAACATTTATCAATTTAAAGTAAAAGATTTATCAGGCAAAGAATTTGATTTTGCAGCCCTAAAAGGCAAAAAAATATTGATTGTAAATACTGCCTCAAAATGCGGATTAACGCCACAATACAAAGATTTAGAAGCTATTTACGAAAAATACAAATCAAATAATTTTGTGATAATTGGTTTTCCAGCAAATAATTTTGGAAAACAAGAGCCAGGAACCGACAAAGAAATCGAGGGTTTTTGCCAAATTAATTATGGAGTAACTTTCCCGATGATGAGCAAAATATCGGTTAAAGGTTCGGATATGAATGATGTTTATCAATTCTTAACTCAAAAATCTAAAAACGGTTTGCAAGATTCAGAAGTAGAATGGAATTTTCAAAAATATTTAATTGGAACCAATGGAGAACTTGAAAAAGTGATTTCGCCAAGAGTTTTGCCAACCGATGCATCAATTGTTGATTGGATTAAATAATAATTTTCAGCTTTAAAAATTCCCAGATTAACATTTGGGATTTTTTTTACTCCAAAATCAATTGCATAAAAACTGAATGCAACCAACGATTGAATTTAAAACCAGAATCCTTTATAGTTCCTGCGATTTCGAATCCAAAATTTTTGTGAAATTCTATACTTGCAACATTTTCTGCATCGATAACTCCAATCATTGTATGCAATTTTTGTTTTTTGGCTAATGAAATTAATGCAGAAAGCAATAATTTACCAATTCCGTTTCCATTAAAATTATTCGAAACATAAACCGAATGTTCAACTGTAAACTGATAAGCTTGGCGAAAACGAAATTCAGAATACATTCCAAATCCAACACATTTATTATTAATTTCGGCAATTATAACTGGAAAACCTTTTTTTAATTTCTCTTCTAAAATAGATTTTTGTTGTTCTAAAGTTCGAATATCATAATCGTATAAAGAGGTCGAATTTAGAATATTGTAATTGATAATTTCTAAAATAGCTTCAGCATCTTCGGTTTCGTAATTTCTGATTTTAATTTCCATTCGTACCCATTATTTGCATCAAAAATAAGAAAAACTTGACAATTATTTACTAATTTTGTTTTTCATTTAATTTCAGAAAAATAAATTTATAATGCGACTTTGTGAAATGAAATTTAATATTTTTAGTAAGTATTTAATTTTGCAATATCTCAAATCTAATATCTGAAATCTAATATCTGAAATTTAAATAAATGATTTACCCAAAAATACCTTTAGCGCAAAGCATTATCGAAATTTTTCGAGTTAAAGGAATCAAAAACATAGTAATTTCACCAGGTTCACGAAATGCACCACTAACTATTGGGTTTGTTAATAATCCATTTTTTAAATGTTACAGCATTGCTGATGAGCGATGTGCTGCTTTTTTCGCCATCGGAATCGCGCAGCAACTTCAAGAACCAGTTGCGGCTATTTGCACTTCTGGCTCAGCTTTATTGAATTATTATCCAGCGTTTGCAGAAGCTTTTTACAATCAAATTCCGTTTATTGTTGTATCTGCTGATCGTCCGCAAAGCAAAATCGATATTGGCGACGGACAAACCATTCGTCAACAAAATGTTTTTGAAAATCATTCATTACACAATGCAAATCTTACTGAAAATGAATCTTCGGAAAACGATTTGAAAATTCAAGAAGCAATTGATATTTCGATTTCTCAAAAAGGACCAGTTCATATTAATGCTCCGTTCGAAGAACCTTTATATGAATCCACAAATATTTTAGAAGTTACTCCTATATATACAACAAAAAAATCAGAATCTAAAAAAGTAGAAAATTTAGAACAATTTGCTCAAATCTGGAATGCTTCTAAAAAGAAAATGATTTTAGTTGGCGAATGTTTTCCGTATTTTGTTGATGATGAAATAACAAATCAATTAGGAATTGACAATTCGGTTGTTGTAATGACCGAAACCATTTCGAATTGGCACCACGATAGTTTTATAAATAATATAGATGCCATAATTTCGCCATTTTCCGAACAAGATTATGTTAATTTTCATCCAGAAATTTTAGTAACTTTTGGAGGAATGATAGTTTCTAAGCGAATAAAAGCAATGCTTAGAAAATACAAACCAAAACATCATTGGCACATTGACGAATTGCGTGCTTATGACGTTTTTGGTTGTTTGACGCATCATTTTGAATGTTGTCCAAATGATTTTTTTAGAACATTTTTACCTTTAACCAATAAAATAGAAAGTAATTATAAGCAATTATCTCAGGAAATAAAAACACTTCGAGCTAATAAACATTTAGAATATTTAGCAACTATTCCTTTTACGGATTTCAAAGCATTCGAATATATTCTGCCAAGTTTACCAAAAAATGCTATGTTGCAATTGGGTAACAGTTCAACTATTCGATATGCGCAACTATTTGATATTGATAAGTCTATAGAGATTTTCTGTAACCGTGGCACAAGTGGTATCGATGGTTGCACATCGACAGCAATTGGAGCAGCTGTTGCAAGTCAGAAACAAACCGTTTTCATAACAGGCGATGTAAGTTTTCTGTATGATAGTAATGCATTATGGAATAATTATTTACCAAAAAATTTCAAAATTATTTTGTTAAATAATGGCGGCGGTGGCATATTTAGAATCTTGCCAGGACACGATGAAACAACAGTTTTTAATACTTTTTTCGAAACTTCTCATTGTTTGACAGGTGAACATTTGGCAAGAATGTTCAATTTTGAATATGAAATTGCCAGTTCAGTTGAAACTTTGAAAAATCAACTCGAAAATTTTTATTTAATAGACAAACCCGCAATATTAGAAGTTTTTACACCTACAAAAATCAATAATGAGTATTTGCTCGATTATTTCAATCACTTAATCTGATGTTGTAAAAAAATAAATACAAAATTAATCTGATTATTAAATAAAATTACTAAATTTGAGTTCTATTAATAATTTAAAATTAACCAAAAATGAGCAAAAGAGACGAACTTATTGCAGTTTATGCTGCCGATTTAAAAGACAAATGTGGAATGACTGCCGATATGGATTTACTTACAAAAGTAACTATCGGTTGTGGACCATCTATTTATAATAAAGATGCATCGACTGTTGCTGGAAGCCAACAATCTGAGCTTGACACTGTGAAAAATAATTTTTTAATCAAAAAATTAGGATTGAAAGACGGACCAGAATTAGACAAAGCAATAGATGCAGTTCTTGAAACTTATGGTAAATCAAATCGTTCTAAACACAGAGCGGTTGTATATTACATGCTTGCAGTTCACTTCAAAAAAGAAGATGTTTACAACAAATAATTAATTAGATAATTTATCAATAATTTGATGATTTCACAAAGAAAATCCAATTTCGAAAGAAATTGGATTTTTTAATGAACACTGAATACTGAAATTTTACCCCAAAATCTGCGCTGCATGCGCTTTAGTTTTTACATCAGAAATGACTTCGTCAATAATTCCTTTTTCATTTATGATGAATGTTGTTCTGTGAATGCCATCATATTCTTTTCCCATAAATTTTTTTGGACCCCAAACTCCAAATGCTTCAATAACCGATTTGTTTTCGTCGGCTAGTAGCGGAAAAGGAAAATCGTATTTTTCTTTGAATTTTAATTGCGCTTTTGCAAGATCGGCACTTACGCCAAGAATTGCATAATTGTTTTCAGTAAATCTTGAATAATTATCACGTAAATCGCAAGCTTCGGCTGTGCAACCTGGTGTGTTTGCTTTTGGGTAAAAGAAAACTACTAATTTTTTTCCTGAATAATCAGATAATTGATGCATTTTTCCGTCTTGATCAATTTGAGAAAAATGTGGTGCGTTGTCGCCTTTTTTTAATGTTGTCATTTGATATTAAATTAAAAATTTGAAATTAATTCTTTAATTTGAAATTGAAAATTGCAATTGACATTGTATTTGATTGAAAATTGCCTTTCTTTACAAACCAAATTTAAGTAAAAATGAATAAAAAAGAGCGTGTACAATTTGTTATAAATACGTTAAAAGATTTGTATCCTACGATTCCGATTCCATTAGACCATAAGGATCCGTATACTTTATTGGTTGCAGTTTTGCTTTCGGCGCAATGTACTGATGTTCGAGTGAACCAAATTACGCCTATTTTATTTGCTAAAGCCGACAATCCGTATGATATGGTTAAAATGTCAGTCGAGGAAATTAAAGCAATTATTCGACCTTGTGGTTTGTCGCCGATGAAATCAAAAGGTATTTATGGCTTGTCGCAAATGATTATAAATGAGCACAATGGGCAAGTCCCAGAAAGTTTTGAGTCGCTTGAAGCTATGCCAGCAGTTGGACATAAAACAGCAAGTGTAGTGATGAGTCAAGCGTTTGGTGTGCCCGCTTTTCCAGTCGATACGCACATTCACAGATTGATGATTCGTTGGGGTTTGACAAATGGAAAAAATGTTACGCAAACCGAAAAAGATGCCAAAAGATTGTTTCCAAAATCGATTTGGAACGATTTACATTTGCAAATTATTTGGTATGGTCGTGAGTATTCGCCAGCACGTGGTTGGATTTTGGAGAATGATTTAATTACTAAAACAGTAGGGAAACCATCGGTTTTAAGAGATTATTATAAAAAAAACGCTTCGAAATAGAAGCGTTTTTTATTTAATTTGCGATTGTTTCAATGACCATATTTCCAGCTTTCACAAAAGTAAGCGCTTTGGAATAATTCAATAAAAAAGAAATCGTTTCTTTTTTTGGTTTCATTTTGGTTTTAGTAACAATTTTTTTAGAGTAAATTTTTGCCATTATACATTGATTCGTTTGTTTCAATTGATAACGCAATATTATTCTAAATATTGTTAGTTGATCAAAATAATTTGATGTTTGTCAATTATTTTTCTGATATTTATAATGGCATATCTCATTCTACCCAATGCTGTATTGATGCTAACACCTGTTTCTTCAGAAATTTCTTTGAAACTTAAATCTTGAAAATAACGCATTTGCAAAACCTCTTTTTGATCGTCTGGCAATTGTTCAATTAATTTTTTTAAATCTAAATCTACTTGAGAGTTTATCAATTTATTTTCAATTGATAATTCGTTGTCACCTAAAATAGAAAAAATAGAGAACTCTTCGGTTTCTCTCAACATTGGCATTTTTTTATTTTTTCTAAAATGGTCAATAATTAAATTGTGTGCAATTCGCATTACCCAAGGCAAAAATTTTCCTTCTTCGTTGTACGAATTAGATTTTAAAGTTTTGATTACTTTTATAAAAGTATCCTGAAAAACATCATCGCAAACGTCACGATCTGGAATTTTAGAATAAATAAATCCATAAATTTTAGATTGGTGTCTGGTAATAAGTATAGACAAGGCGTTTTCGTTACCTGCTACATAATCTTTTACCAATAAAGAATCTGGAGTTTGTACAATAGCCATAATATTACATTTAGTTAGTTAAGTGAATCTCTAAAAGTAATTTTATTGTATAGGCTTTTGTTATATTGTTGTTAATTATATTTCAAAGATTGCTAAATTAAATTTAAAATTCCAAATCTTAAACAAAAATTTAACACTTCTAACACAATAAAACCTTTTTTAGTTAATAATTGTTAGTTTTTAGGTCTGTTTTTAGAAAATTTGAAAGATATTAATTTAAATAAATTATTTGAAATCTTATGAAAATCAAGATTGACTTAAATTTTTATTGAAATTAAATTGATTATCTTTGCGAATATTCAAAAATTGCTATGATTCATCAAGATATTTCTCCCGAAATTTCGGGACTCGAACCCAAGAAAAACATAATTATAAAAGGTGCTCAGATTCATAACCTGAAAAACCTTGATGTTGCTATTCCAAGAAATAAATTAGTTGTAATTACCGGACTTTCGGGTTCAGGAAAATCATCATTAGCATTCGACACATTATACGCCGAAGGGCAACGCCGCTATGTAGAAAGCTTGTCAAGTTATGCAAGACAATTCTTAGGGCGATTAGACAAACCAAAAGTTGAGTATATTAAAGGTATTGCTCCAGCAATTGCAATCGAGCAAAAAGTCAATACAACCAACGCACGATCAACAATAGGAACATCGACCGAAATTTATGATTATCTAAAATTACTTTTCGCAAGAATTGGAAAAACCTATTCGCCAGTTTCTGGAAAAGAAGTCAAAAAAGATACTGTTACAGATGTTGTAACTAATGTAAAAACTTTCGAAATTGGTAGCAAATGGTTATTATTATCGCCAATTCATCTTGAAGAAGGACGAAAACTCGAAGACAAACTAAAAGTGCTTTTGCAACAGGGTTTCGCTAGAATTTTGGTCGATAATGAAATGATTCGTTTAGACGAAGATTCTATAAAAAGCACTTCGACTGCGCTCAGTGGGACAAAAAAGAAAAAATCAGAAATTCTGCTTATTATTGATAGAATTGTTGTTCCAATAAACGATGAAACTTCCGAAGATTTTTACAATCGCTTGTCAGATGCGGTTCAAACTGCATTTTTTGAAGGAAAAGGTGAATGTTTTCTTCAAGATTTAAAGGACAACAAACTCATTACATATAGCAATAAATTTGAATTAGATGGCATTAATTTTCCTGAACCAAATGTCCATTTGTTTAGTTTCAATAATCCTTATGGTGCTTGTCCAACTTGCGATGGTTACGGAAATGTAATTGGAATTGACCCAGAATTGGTTATACCAAATACAGCATTGTCGATTTTCGAAAATGCAATTTTTCCGTGGCGTGGCGAAAGTATGGGATATTATCGTGACGAATTAGTTAACAAAGCCTACAAATTTGATTTCCCAATTCACAAGCCATTTTTCGAATTGACTGATGCTCAAAAAGAATTAATTTGGACAGGAAATTCTCTTTTTCAAGGTTTGAATGATTTTTTTAAAGATTTAGAAGCCAAGAATTATAAAATTCAAAATCGAGTAATGCTTTCGCGTTACCGTGGAAAAACAAAGTGTTATTCTTGTAAAGGTAAACGATTGAGAATTGAAGCATCGTACATTAAAATCGATGGAAAAACAGTTTCTGATTTGGTCGATTTACCAATAAAAAAATTGATTCCATTTTTTGATGGTTTAAAACTATCAGAATATGATGCGGTTGTTGCCAAGCGATTGTTAATCGAAATCAAAAACCGATTGGCATTTTTAAGTGAAGTTGGTTTGGATTATTTGACATTAAACAGAAACTCGGCTACACTTTCTGGTGGCGAATCGCAACGTATTAATTTGGCAACATCTTTAGGAAGTTCGCTTGTCGGTTCAATGTATATTCTTGATGAACCAAGCATAGGTTTGCATCCAAAAGATACAGAAAAATTAATAAAAGTTTTGATTGCTTTGCGGGATTTAGGCAATACAGTTATTGTTGTCGAACACGATGAAGACATTATGAAACAAGCCGATATGATTATTGATATTGGTCCAGAAGCAGGAACTTTTGGTGGTGAATTGGTCGCTCAAGGAACATTCGAAGAAATTTTAAAATCAGATTCGTTGACGGCTCAATATTTGAATGGAAAAATGGAAATTGCAACTCCAAAAAAACGAAGAAGTTGGAAACAATATGTCGAGATTATTGGTGCACGAGAGAATAATCTTCAAAACGTAACAGCAAAATTTCCACTTGAAGTTTTAACAGTAATTACTGGCGTATCAGGTTCTGGAAAAAGCACATTAGTTAAGAAAATTTTGTTTCCCGCCATGCAAAAAAAGATTGACGGCGTGGGCGAAAAACCAGGACAATTCACAGATATGCAAGGTTATTATCATAAAATTCAGCATATTGAATATGTAGATCAAAACCCAATTGGGCGAAGTTCTCGTTCCAATCCAGTTACTTATATAAAGGCTTATGATGATATTCGGGAATTATATGCTAAAGAAAAACTATCTAAAATTAGAGGTTATCAAGCAAAACATTTCTCTTTTAATGTCGATGCAGGTCGTTGCGAAGTTTGCAAAGGCGAAGGTTCTATTAATGTAGAAATGGTTTTTATGGCAGATGTTTCATTGCCTTGCGATGCTTGTAACGGCAAACGTTTTCAGAAAGAAGTTTTAGAAATTTCGTTTGCAGGAAAAAACATTTACGAACTGTTAACATCAACTGTTGATGATGCTTTGGCGTTTTTTAAAGAAAATAATCAAGCCAAAATCGTTCAAAAACTACAACCTTTGCAAGATGTAGGTTTAGGTTATGTACAATTAGGACAATCGTCATCGACACTTTCGGGTGGCGAAGCTCAGCGTATAAAATTAGCATCGTTTTTAGTAAAAGGCGCCACCAAAGAAAAAGCTTTGTTTGTTTTTGATGAGCCTACAACAGGTTTACATTTTCACGACATAAAAAAATTGCTTGCTTCATTCGATGCTTTAATCGAAAAAGGACATTCTATAATTGTTATTGAACACAATCTCGATATGATAAAATGTGCCGATTGGGTTATTGATCTTGGGCCAGAAGGCGGAGAAAACGGCGGTCAAATTCTAGCCATTGGAACGCCAGAAGAAGTTGCAAAAAATAAAAAATCGATTACTGGGAAATATTTGAAAGAGAAGTTGTAAAGATTTCTTAAATAAAATAATCAGGAAATTAAAGCCTTCAACAACCATTTTTGTTGAAGGTTTTTTTTGTATTAACAATTCATTACCAAATCGATTATAAGTTTGGCACGGGTTTTGGAATGTTACTAATATCCAAAAGAGATTTGGAAATTTAGAACATTTAAATTATTTGATTATGAAATCGCAGATTCACGAATTCCAAAAAAATAATAATTTTATGAGTACAAAAATTACCCTATTTGTGGCTAGTTTAATGCTAGCGACAACCGCGACAAAAGCATCAGATATAATCAATTTTTCTGGTTCGAATGTAGAATTTAAAACTCGTTTTAATAACGATGAACCAATTCAGTTTTCAGAAAGAGGCATCGATTTTTTCGTTTTTCAAAATGGAGAATTCGATTTTAATACAAGACCAAATGATAACGGTGGCGATTATTATTTTAAGACCGCTGGACGAAGAAGTGTCGAAGCAAATGGTCAAGGTTTAGAAAATTTTGGCGTAAGAATCGAAAGAGACAATTTTGGTAGAATTCGCAGAATCGGAAATACGTTTATCAATTATGATTTTCAAGACAGAGTTTCTAGAATTGGCACAGTTTTCTTGAAATATAATCGTTTTGCTTTGATTCAAATTGGTGGTTTACAATTGGTTTATAATCGATTTGGAGAATTAGTTGACACTTTTGGTAGCGTTAAATCTCGAGGATATTCAGGTTTTACAAATACATATTATTACGGAAATAACAATTGCAACAGCAATTACAATTCGAATAATAATCAATATAGTGACAATCAATATAACGGAAATCAGCCAGATGATAATAGTCATTATTACTACCGAACTGATGGTACAAAAGCAAAAATCGAGGATAAAAAAGAAGATGCTTTGAAAAAAAATAAAGAAGACAGAAATTAAACGTTTGAATAGTTAAAAATAGTTAGTTTTTTGGTTGGTTTTGTTAGAAGAATCTCGTTAGTGAATGCTAGCGGGATTTTTTGTTTTATTTCAATCTTTAAATAAACTTTTCAATAATTTCATTAATTTCATCAGAAATTTTCATTTTAAAATTCAAATAAATATAAATTATTGAAATCAAAATCGATTTTAAAACAATATTCAAAATTGGGTGAAATGGAAATTCCCAAAAATAAAATCCTAGAAAAATGATTGAAATTATTCCAAATGAATGCAAAGTTTTGATTGTAAAAGGATACAAATTCATTTTTTTTACTACAAATAACAATTTTATGGTGTTATAAACCAAAACCGAAATCAATGTTGCCCAAGCCGAACCTTCAATTCCATAAAGTGGAATGAGTAACATGTTTAAAACAACCATCATAAAAACCAACAACAATCCGAAGACGATAACTGGTCGATAATATTTGGTATTCAATAAAATTGCATTGTTGTTGCCCAAAATCACATCATAAAACTTAGACAATCCAATGATGAAAACAACCGAAATTCCATCTTGATATCCGCCAGGAATTAGCAAATACAATTGTTTGATATTCAAGAAAATACCTAACATTATCAATCCACCAAAAACTTGAAGATTAATTGCTGACTTTTTGTACAAATCATTCAATTCATCAGTTTTATTTTCATTTAATAATTTTGCAGTTATAGGATAAATTATTTGCAACATTGCTCGTGACGGAACAACAATTACAGTTGCAATAAAAATCGCTACCGAATACAAAGCGTTATTTTCTATTTTTATGTAATTTGGAATCATTACTTTATCGAAATCGATTAGCAAAGCTGCAACACTTCCCGATAAAATTATAAAAAACGAATAACCAAAAAGTTGTTTCCAATCTGGCGGAATTACTAATTGAAAGGCTGGCATTTTTACATTCCAAGCATAAACTTTCATTGCTAAAAACTGTAAAAAATAAGCCAATAAAAGTCCATAAATAAACTCATCTTTCGAAATCCAATCAAAATAAACTGCAAAAAGTAAAATAAATACAAAAAATCGAATTAAAACTTCTGAAATAAAATTACCAACTACCGATTTTAGATGCACTTTGACCCAAGCATAATAAACCTCGAAATAGCCCATACAAATTCCGATTATTGGAATTATCCATAAAAAAGGCTTGATTTCTGGATTTCTTTGTAATATGAAAAATGCAATTTTGTCGTAAAAAAAATAAGTTATTGCTGTTATTGGAATTATCAAAAACAAAGGCATCAAAAGCATAAAACTCATAAATTTTTCTCGTTCTTCATCAGATTTATATTTTGAATAAAATCGAACCAATGTATTTTGAACCCCAAAAGCCATTAACGGCATCATAATATGTGCAGCCGAAAGCAAAAATGCAACCATTCCATAATGCACTTTTCCAAGAAAATTGGTGTACAAAAACAAAGCATTTATTGCTCCAATTCCAAAACCGAAATAGGTTATTGCTGTGTTTTTTATGGATTGATTGATTACGATTCCCATTTTTTCGATTAAGGATTTTGCCCTTCGACTGCGCTCAGGGTGACAAAAATTTTAAATTATAGGATTTGTCCTACCGAGCGCAGTCGAAGTATTTAAAAATTCAACTAATTTTCTTGTCAAATTTTTTCTAGAATATTGTTCTAAATTAATGGCATTTGATTTTAAATTTTTATCCAAATATAAATTATAATAATCGAGAATCGCTTTTTTTAGTTTTTCTTTTTCGGAATATTCGAAAAATAAACCAGAATTAGTATTCACTAAAATTTCTTGAAAATCAGAATTTTTTGGACCAATGCCAATAATTGGTCTTTCGGAAACCATATATTCGAATAATTTTCCAGGAATGATGCTTTTAGTTTCTTCTGAATCAATTTCAATTAACAATAAAACTTGCGATTTTTGTTGGTTTTCAATGGCTTCTTTATGTGATAAATATCCGAGATTATTAACGAATTCATTCAATTTGAATAATGAAATGGCATCTAAAACTTCTTGACTGACTTTTCCGATGAGTTTTATTTCTAGATTTTTTGCAAAATCAGGAATTTCTAAAACCAATTCAGATAAAGTTTTCCAAAGTATTTCAGGATTTCTATCTGATAAAAACGAACCAATATGTGCCAATGAAAATTTTGAATCTAAAACTATATTTTTTGTTTTTGCAAATGAAGTTTCGATGTCAAATCCGTTAGTAATTACTTCAATTGGTTTATTGGTAATTACTTGAAATTCTTGTTTTGTTGATTTGCTTGTTACAATAATTTTATCAGCCAAATTCAAAACATTTTTTTCTGAATTTTTATGCTTTTTCGAAGCATAATTCGATAATTTTAAAGCTTTGTGATAACCAATTGTTGTCCAAGGATCTCGAAAATCTGCAATCCAAGTTAAGTTCAATTTTTGTTTTAATTCTAATCCAATTAAATGTAAACTATGTGGTGGACCAGAAGTAATTATGGTTTGAATTTGGTTTTCTTGAATGTATTTTTCTAGATATTTAACCGATGGTTTTACCCAAAAAATTCTTGCATCTGGAATAAATAAATTGCCACGAACCCAAAGTAAACATTTTTCTAAAAATGTTTGTTTTTTTTGATTTGGAATAATTCCAGAACTAATTTTTTTAGTTTTATTTTTCGAAAAAAAAGAAGCAATCTGATAAGGTTCGAAAATTTTGTGTTTAAGAATTATTGCTTTTTCAGAAATTTCTTGAACTAAATTTTCATCAACAATCGGATAAGTTGGATTTTCAGGAATATAGACAATCGGTTGAATATCAAAATCGGGTAAATATTTAACGAATTTCAACCAACGCTGTACGCCTGGTCCACCAGCTGGCGGGAAATAATAGGTAATTATTACTATTTTTGAATTCAAGTTTAAAAGTTTAAAAGTTTAAAAGTTTAATTTTAAACCTTATAATAATGAAAATTATTTTTTTTTATTAATTTTTTCAAGTTCTTCAATATCAAGAATATCTTTTGGTCGATTTGCGGCTTTTTTAGAGATTATTAAATTTTCGTAATCTATAAAATATACTGGAATATTTTCAATTTCTATAATATTAGCTTTTTCAAGTAGTTCTTTAAACGATTTATTTTCTAACCCTAAAACAGAAGTCATAACATCTAATCTGAAATTGAAATTCAAAGTAAAATCAGTCCAACCAGGAATAAATTGCATTGTATTGATACTTTCGAAATCTCCCAGTCCCATTTGTTTTATTGCTTTTCTTAAACTTTCCCGATTTGCATTTGTATCTTCAATATATATATCAATATCACCAGTATTACGACCATATCCATAAATATTAACTGCTAATCCGCCAATTGTCAAATAGTTGACATTATTTTCAGATAAATATTTCCAAACTTCGATTATCGCGTTATTCATTTCAAATTATTTTGATTTTGAATATTTTTTTGCATTTTTTAACATAAAAGACAATTCATAAATCGCACAAAATTTTTCAAATCTTTGCTGATAACTTAAATTTCTGGCTTCTTCGATATATCGAGCTTCCATAATTTTGGGATGAGCATGATTTAATTTTGACTTTTCCATTTTTTTATTTCCAAATTGAATCAAAATCAAATTCAATTTCGCAGGTTTTGTCCAATTGAAATTTTGAACGATTTACTTCTTTATAGTAATTGTCGATTAATTCGAATACCTCAATTGTTTTTTTCGAATAATCTACAAGTATATAAAATTTAACACCTTGTTCACGATATAAATCAAATTTCAAAACTCTATCTCTTTTAATAGATGAAGGAGAAATTACTTCTACAATCAAAACTGGTGGAAATTCTAAAAAATCGGAATTAACATCACCACAAATCACCATTAAATCAGGACGAACAACAGTTTCGTCATTTATTTTCCAATCTAATTCTGATGAAACTTTGCATCTGCAAGAATCATTTTTCTTTAGACTGTTTCCAGCTTGAATTATTAGTTCAATTATGGTATTGTTATGATTAAAACTTGCAGAAGGCAATAATTGCAATGGATATCCATCAATCAATTCCCAATCTTCTTTCCAATTTTTATAATCATTATAGGTATAACGTGGAAAATTAAATGGTGTTCTCATTATCAAATGTTTTCACAAAGTTAAACTTTTATCTTATTTCTTTATTCAATTTTCTTGAATCTAGTTTTCTTGAACTCAAAATAAACACTTGCCATCAACAAAACCATCATTAAAACAAAACTTATCAAAGCAATAATACTTCCTGTTTTGACAACTTGAGGCTCGAATTTAAACTCGATTTTATGATTTCCAGCTGGAATTTCTAATGCTCGTAATACATAATTGGCTCTAAAATGTGGTGTCAATTTGCCATTGATATAAGCATTCCAACCATTTTTATAATACATTTCAGAAAAAATTGCTAAACCTTGAATTTTATTCGTTGAATTATATGTCAAATGATTAGGTTTATAATTTGTAAGTCGAATTTTTGCTAAAGTATCATTCGCGAAAGTGGTTTTGTTGGTAAATTCTGGAAACTCAATTTTATTGATTATTGCAGTTTTTTTAGAATCGAATTTTGCTAATAATTGCATTTCGTTATCAGCTGCCATTGATTCAACAACTTTGCTTACAAACCAAGCATTTCCATTAGCATCAGGATTTTGACTCGGCGTTTCTTCACCTTTTTCATTGGCTTGAATAATGTATTTTACATTCAACATATTCAAAATTTCCATATTGTTGTTCGCAATTTGATAATCAAAAAGCTGTTGCATTCTGCGAGGTTTCACACCGCTGTAACCACCAATCGATTTATGAAAATAGGATGCTTTTGCGCTATTCAACTGTCCATCAACATCAAAAACTCTAAAATTGGTTGTGTCTTGCAAAATCTGATTATCGGCATCAGAAGCTGTAAATGGAATATCAACTTCGCTAGCAGAAACGAAACTTTTGGCATCGAGATAATTTTTATCAATGAAAAATAAATCTCCAATCATAAAAATCCCAATAATAATTATGGCTGTATTTTGAGCCAATTTCTCTTTAATCGACAACCATAAAACGCCAGCAACAATCAAAATTAAAAAACCAGATCGCAGTAAATCTGCCGAATACATTGTCATTCGATCTTCTTTCAAAGCATCAATAAATGGTCGTCCAGCTTCACCATATTGTTGAATGTAAAAACCGTCATTGGCACCAGCGAAATCAAATATTGATTTACACAAATACAACAAAACAATTGTTCCAAAACCAACGGCTGATGTTTGCCAAAATGCCTTCCATTTCTGGTCTTTATCTAATTTAAAGTAGGCTTGCAAACCCATAATCGCCAACACTGGGAAAGTCAATTCTAACAAAACTTGAATCGAAGAAACTGCTCTAAACTTGTTGTATAACGGCAAATAATCTATTAGAAAATCAGTTAAAAATGAAATGTTTTTCCCCCAAGAAAGCACCAATGAAATCATTGCGCCACCTAAAAAAGCATATTTAATTTTACGCTTGTCAGCAAATAAACACAAAATCGATAAGAAAAAAACAATCGCTCCTATATATGCAGGAGCAGAAACGCCAGGTTGATCGCCCCAATAAGTTGGCATTGTTGCTGTAAAATCTTTGGCTTCTTGTTCAGATGCGCCTTGTTTCAAGATAAAATCATACGAACTTGAATTTTCATCTAATTTTTCGGAACCACTTCCGCCCAATAAACGCGGCGCAATTAGATTAAAACTTTCGAAAATACCATAACTATATTGCGTTATATAATCGTTAGACATTGCGTTCTGTGAATCGAGTTTTTTACCTTTTTCGTCGAGTTTCAATTCACTTTTGCTTCGGGTACTTTCTTTGGCATATTCAGATGTTGCCATTAATGCTGTTGCATTGGTTCCAATGGCTAATAATCCAGTAATTGCTAATATTCCGAATGATTTAAACAGCAGTTTTTCTTCTTTATTTTTAATGAATTTAAAAACATAAAACACTACAATTGGCAAAATTAAAAACAACAAATAATAAGTCATTTGTAAATGATTGGCATTAATTTCGAATGCTACTGCAAACATTGTAAGCAATCCACCAAGAATAAATCGTTTTTGAAAAACCAAAATTATTCCAGCCAAAACCATTGGCATATAAGCAATTGCGTGCGCTTTCGAGTTGTGACCAACTCCAAGAATAATAATTAGATAGGTCGAAAACCCAAAAGCCAATGCTCCGAAAAAAGCTTTTAACGGATCGGTTTTTAAAACTAATAACAAAATGTAAAATCCTAAGAAATATAAAAACAAATAATCGGCTGGTCGAGGGAGAAATCGCAACATTTTATCAATCGAACTGATGTATTCGTGTGGATAGTTGGCTCCGAGTTGATAAGTAGGCATTCCTCCAAAAGCTGAATTTGTCCAATATGGTTCAGTGTTTTCAGTTTTTCGAAAATCGTTTTGCTCTTTTGCCATTCCAGTATATTGAGTAATATCTGATTGAGCAATTTTTTTTCCTTCAAGAACTGGATAAAAATAAATTAATGAAATTATTATGAAACTAAAAATCGCAAGTGCGTGAGGATAAAATTTATTAAGGTTTTTCATTGATAATGTTTAATTTTACATTCCCCTTTTGAGGGTTGGGGAGCTTTAATCAATTTCTTCAAAATCTACATATTCGCCAACTTTTTTGGTTTCTCGAGGTTTATCTGAATTTGTATTGACAATTACTTCGTCTTGATTATTCTGATTTGTATTGGAATTTTGATTTTGTTGGAATTTTTCGCCAGCTTTTTCAACTGCTTTTTTTACCAAGATTGGCAAAAATAGCTTAGCCAAAAATTTTATAACATAATAAAAAATGATTAACGAAAATATCATTTTAACAAATCCATTAAAAGATGCTTCTTGCATAAATAGTATTTTTTTTTCAAAATTAATAAATTTTAACATCATTTTTTAAAATTTGTTCTTAAATAAATAATAAATTAGTATTTTTGAAAACATTTATAAATATTTTAGGATGTCCCAAATAAAATATACTGTTTTTGTAATTGCATTTTTCTTTAATATTATTTGCAATGCACAATACACAGATGTTATTAACTCGAACCGACCAGGCGAATCTATGTCAGCTTTTTCGGTTGGAAAAACTATTTTTCAAACTGAATTTGGTGTTTCAAGATTTAAAGAAGACCATAAAACATTAAATTATAAAGCTATTGGATATGATTTTGATTTAGCTTTACGTTATGGATTATTTGCTTCTCAGTTTGAAACAATTTTAAACCTGCAAATTCAAAAAGACACTTATACTTTTGCTAATACTCAAACCGATAGATCAGGAATTAGAAAAATGCAAATTGGTTTAAAATATTTAATTTTTGATCCTTACAAGAAATTTCAAAAACCAGATATTTATAGTTGGAAGAGAAATAATCAATTCAAATGGAGTCAATTTATTCCCGCAGTTTCTTTATATGGTGGTGTGAATTTGAATTTTTCGAATAATCCATTTATAGTAAAACAAGAAATTCTTGATCCAAAATTTATGGTTATTACTCAAAATCAGTTTTATGGTAATCAAGTTTTTGTAATGAATTTTTTTGCTGATAGAATTGCATCAGATGATTTAAACTTAGGTTATATAGTTACTTATACAAAAGGATTTAATGATCATTGGTCAGCTTTTATAGAAAATAAAGGTATTAAAAGTAAAGCTTATTCTGATGCAATTGGAACCTTGGGTGTTGCTTATTTATTTAAAAAAAGTACACAAATTGATGTTTCTTTAAGTAAAAGTTTAAAAAACACACCATCATTATTGTATGGTGGAGTTGGTTTTTCTTGGAGATTCGAAGATAATTATAAAGAAGATCGTGTAAGAATTAAAAAACCTAGCAAACCTAAAAAGAAAAAGAAACTTGTGCCAATCGAAACAATTCCTGGGGCTATACCTCCTGCAAAGCCTGATCCTGCAAAAGCACCGTAATGATAAGTATTAAAGAAGCAATTTCTAAAAAAGAACTTACTGATTTTATAAAATTTCCGTTTTCATTATACAAAAACAATAAATTTTGGGTACCACCAATTATTGCAGATGAACTCGAAACATTTGATAAAACTAAAAACCCTGCTTTTGATAACGCAGAAGCTTATTTATACTTAGCCTATCAAAATAATAAAATTGTGGGCCGAATTGCAGCAATTATCAATTGGAGTGAAGTTAAAAATCAGCAAAAATCAAAAGTCCGTTTTGGCTGGTTTGATGTTATTGATGATATCGAAGTTACAAAAGCATTACTTGAAAAAGTTTATGAACTTGGTCGAAAAAATACTCTCGAACACGTTGAAGGTCCAATGGGATTTTCGAATCTAGACAAAGTCGGAGTATTAACCGAGGGTTTCGAAGAAATCGGAACAATGATAACTTGGTACAATTATCCATATTATTCAAATCATTTTGAACAATTGGGTTTTTCTGTCGAAAAAGAATATCTCGAAAACAAAATGGCATTTGAAAACATAAAACCTGAGTTTTTTGATAAAGCACAAGATTTAGTAAAACGTCGTTATAACTTGAAACCAATAAATTTTATAAAAACCAAAGACGTTTTGCCACATGTGGACAAAATGTTCGATTTATTTAATGCTTCTTATGCTAGTTTGTCTTCATTTGTAGCAATCTCTGAGCGCGAAAAAGCCTATTTCAAGAAAAAATACATCAGTTTTATAAATCCAGAATACATAAAGTTTGTAGAAGATAAAGATTCTAATTTAGTAGCGTTTGCCATTGTTATGCCTAGTTTTTCACAGGCATTACAAAAAGCTAAAGGAAAACTTTTTCCGTTTGGGATTTTTCACTTGTTAAATGCAAGAAAAAATTCTAAAGATGTGACATTTTATTTAATTGGAGTTCACCCAGATTATCAAAACAAAGGTGTTCATGCTATTTTATTTAAAGAAATGCACAAAACATTTACAGAAAAAGGAATCCAAAATTGCATTAGAACTCCAGAATTGGCAGAAAATCATGCAATTCATTTATTATGGAAAAATTTTCAACCTGTTACGCATTGCAGAAGGAAAACTTTTAAAAAAATGCTATAAAAAAAATCCCAAACTAACATTTGGAATTTTAAGACTTTATAAACTATAAATTTCTACTATTTAAGAAACATCAATCGTAGTTCGATCAGCAATTTCTTTATAAGTTCCATTGACTAATCGCTCACGAATTGCCTCAAAAGCGGTCAAAGTTTCATTAACATCCTCTAAAGTATGACTTGCTGTTGGAATCATTCTCAACAAAATAATTCCTTTTGGAATAACTGGATAAACGACTATCGACAAGAAAATTCCGTAATTTTCTCTCAAATCGTTAACCATAATCATCGCTTCTGGAATAGAACCTTCTAAGTAAACTGGTGTAACACAAGTATTTGTATCTCCAATGTTAAATCCTTTTTCTTTCAAACCGTTTTGCAATGCATTTACATTAACCCAAAGTTTATCTTTCAAATCAGACGATTTTCTTAGTAATTCCAATCGTTTTAAAGCTCCAACTGTTTGAATCATTGGCAACGATTTCGCAAACATTTGCGAACGCAAATTATATTTCAAGTAATCAATAACATCTTTATCTGCAGCAATGAAAGCTCCTATACTCGCCATCGATTTTGCGAAAGTCGAGAAATATACGTCAATATCAGCTTGAATTCCTTGCTCCTCTCCTGCTCCAGCACCAGTTTTTCCTAAAGTTCCAAAACCGTGTGCATCATCAACCAAAAGTCTAAAATTGTATTTCTTTTTTAGTTCAACAACTTCACGAAGTTTACCTTGTTGTCCACGCATTCCAAAAACACCCTCAGTAATAAAAAGTATTCCACCACCAGTTTCCTCTGCCATTTTCGTAGCACGTTGCAAGTTTTTTTCCATACTTTCAAGGTCGTTGTGACGGTATGTAAAACGTTTTCCCATGTGCAATCGAACGCCATCAATAATACAAGCGTGTGCATCGACATCATAAACAATTATGTCGTTTTTAGTAACCAAAGCATCGATTGTCGACATAATTCCTTGGTAACCAAAATTCAATAAATAACAAGATTCTTTCTGTACAAATTCTGCCAATTCTTTCTCTAATTGCTCGTGCATATCAGTGTGACCTGACATCATACGTGCGCCCATTGGGTATGCTGCGCCATACTTAATCGCAGCATCAGTGTCGGCTTGACGCACTTCTGGATGGTTTGCCAATCCTAAATAATCATTAATCGACCAATTCAAAATGTCTTTGCCGTGAAACTTCATTCGTGGACCAAGTTCGCCTTCCAATTTTGGGAAAACAAAATAACCTTCTGCCTGCGATGCCCATTTTCCTAACGGACCTTTATTGTTCTGAATTCTCTCGAATAAATCTTTTACCATCTTGAACCTTGTTTTAAGAAGTTGCAAAATTAATAATTCCTACCTTAATATATATACAATTTCTAAAATATTTTTTTGGAGCCAATCGTGCTATCCGTTTCAATCTTTTTTATGCGATGAAAAATCGCAAAAAAAAGGATTTCCACTGCTATCACGGCTAAGGTTTTCGTTTAAATTAGATTTTCCATTATCTATCAATCCATTTTCTAAAAGCTGATGTTTTTTGAGAACTGGTAATCATAAAATCTTTTTGACCTTTGACAAAAACTGCCAATCTATCGCCAATGTGTGGCGCAATTTTCTCAATAGCATCAATTGAAACAATGCCGCTACGGTTAATTTTAAAGAAATTCTCAGGATTTAATTGTTGTTCATTTGCAATTAAAGTTCCAGTTAACGGATATTTTTTTCCATCAAAATCAAAGGCATAAATCAAAACTCCATCGGCTTGAACAAATGAAATATCTGTAACTGGCAATAAAAAAATACCTTTGTTGGTTTTAATCGTGAAACGTTGTTTATATAAATTTGTAGCTTCTTGTTGCAACGATTTTTGTAATAATTGCAAAATATCTGGACTAATTGTCGGTTGCGATTTATTTTGAAAAATATTAAATTTAGAAATTGCTTTATCGACCAATTCTTTTGTGAAAGGTTTCAATAAATAAGCAATTCCGTTGCCTTCGAAAGCTTTCATCAAAAACTGGTCATAAGCCGTTGTAAAAATTATAGGACAATTAATGATTTGTTTATCGTAAAAATTAAACACATTTCCGTCGAGTAATTCAATATCCGAAAAAATTAAATCAGGTTGGTTGTTAGCTTCAAACCATTCAAGACATTGAGAAATGCTGTTTAAATTAGCAACAATAATAAATTTCGAATTGATTTCTTTGATAAAATTTTCGAGTTGTTTTACCGCCAACGGTTCGTCTTCAATAATTAGAATATTCATCATTTTAAAAAGATTTAAGTTGGTTTATTAAAGGCAAAATTACTTTGAAATTTAGATTTTTTTCTATCACAATCGATTGGTTTGATAACAATTGATAACGTTCGTTCAAGTTTTGCAATCCAGTTCCAGAAAAATCATTTTGATTGATTTTTGGTCTGACTTCATTTTGAATTACAGTTTCATTTTCATTGATAACAATTGAAGTTACAAGCGGATTTTGCTCGTTTCCTTGATTGTGTTTGACAATATTTTCTAACAAAACCTGCAAACAACACGATGGAACTAATTTGGTCAATGCAATTTCATTATTTATATTAATTTCAAAAATATAGGCTTTCCCAAAACGTTGATTTAAAAGGTAAATATAATCATCGGCAAAGTTCAGTTCTTCTTGAACA
>JAYTMQ010000009.1:0-17872 GCA_043728355.1 Bacteroidota bacterium | reverse complement strand
TCGAAAAATTTTGGCAGGTTCATAGCTTGTATTTAATAGGTTGACATCACAAATATATGCTTTTTTTAGCATTGGTACAAGTTACGGACAGTCATATTTCATAAACAAGTTCTTTATTTCTATTTCGAATATTTGCGCTTTCGCAGATAAGTAAAAAGTATTCCAAAAATCCCTAAAATAACCAATGGCAATCCAAATGCGACAAACTGATTTTTAGCATAATTACTGTATACTTTTTCTTTGTCAAGTATTGGAATATCAATATCTTTACTGCGAATATTAATTAATCCATTGTCGTCCAACAAATAATTCACGCAATTCATAATGAATTCTTTGTTGCCATAAACATTATTTGTCCATTTGTCAAATCCTAACTCGAGTGGCTCACCGTCTTTATCTATTTGATTTTTAATTACATCGCCGTCGGAAATAATTATCATTTTGTTATTGATTTTGCTTTTTCCAGCAAATGAATTATCGTCAAATGGCAAAACCCGATTGTTGTACATCGACGTGAATTTTCCTTCCAATAAAACAGCAGCAGCTAAATTTCCTTTGTTGAAATATTCGGATTTATCAGATTTTTCTTCGACCATGTTCAGGTTAATTTGAACTGGCGCTACAACTTTTCTTGAATATTCTGATGAACGAAGTAATATTGTTTTCTTCAAATCATTTTTCAATAACTCAATCGGATTGGCAAATTCAAATTTAATTCCATCAATATTTTTTACTATTGGATGTTCGGTTTCTGGATAAACAAATGGCGAAAATTTCCAAAAATATTCAGTATATTCTGTTTTGCTTCCTTGTTCGCCAGACGCCAATTTTATTGGAATACATTGCTCATCTTTTATTAATTCTGGATTCATTCGAATGCCATATTTAAAAAATAAATCATTCAAATTCAAATCATTTGGAAACGCCAAAGTTGTTCCAGTTTGTGTTAAATCATCCATTTCGACATTGACATTATCAAGTAACCAAAGGGTTTTTCCACCGCTTACGATAAACTGGTCTAAAACCTGTTTTTCTTCGTCTGTAAATTTTTCTTTGGGTTTTGCAATAATTGCCAAATCATAATCTTTCAAATCTTTAGCAGTTTTTACTGGATTTTTTGAAACAGAATCTAATGTATATGGTGCAATAAAATAGTTTTCTTTTACGGTTTTTAAAAAATCAGCAATTTCTCTTTGTTGCAATTGTCCGTTTCCTAAAATTACTGCAATTTTCTTTTGTTTTTCAACAGAAATCGTATTTATTGCATTTGCAAAAGCATATTCTAAATGTTGCACTGAACTGACAACTTTATCGGCTGTCGACGCGCCTAACATATTTTTTAGCAATTGAACTTTGATTTCTCGGTCTTTATATCGAGCAATTGCCCAAGGAAAAACCATTGTTTGCTCTTGTTTTCCTTTATCATCAACGGTTATCGAAATCGGAGTTAATCCTTTATTGAATAATTCACGGCTTTTAGATTGGCTTTTTTCTTTATCGGCCAACGGATCAATAAACTGAAAAATCACATTAGAATTCTGAGCTTTAAATTCTTGTAATAACTGTTGTGTTTCGGTTTGTAGTTTCTTGAATTCGCCAGGAAAATCTCCTTCTAAGTAAACGTCTAAATATAAAGGATCATCGATATTTTCGACAATATTTAACGAAGTTTTTGATAATGTATATCGATTGTCTTGCGTTAAATCAAATCGATGAAAAAATTGACTTCCTAACAAATTGAAAATGATTACAATAACAATCGTAAGCAATAATTTTTGGATATTTTTGGATTTGTTTTGCATTACAATTTAGAAGATTTTAGTTTATAAACTGTCAATAAAAGAAACACAAAAGTCACACTCGAAAAGTACAAAATATCACGAGTATCTATCACGCCACGAGACATTGATTTGAAATGATAATCCATTCCTAACGAAGCAATTAAGTTTTGAATAAAAGGCAAATAACTCGAAATTCCTTGAAATCCAAAATAGAAAACAAAACATAAAAATACCGAAAGTATAAACGCAACTATCTGATTATCTGAAAGAGTAGAAGTGAAGATGCCAATTGCTGAATAACTAGCAATTAAAAACAGCAATCCAAAATAAGATCCAAAAGTACTGCCCAAGTCGATGTTTCCTTCAGGATTGCCAACACTCGAAATTATTTGTAAATATATAAAGGTAGGAATTATGGCAATGAAAATTAAAATCATTGCGCCAAGAAATTTTCCGTTAACGATTTGCCAAACGCTCAATGGTTTGGTCAACAACAATTCTAAAGTTCCTAATTTTCGTTCATCAGAAAAACTTTTCATTGTAACAGCTGGAATCAAGAAAATTAAAATCCAAGGCGAAATTGTAAAAAACGGTGTTAAATCGGCAAATCCCGAATTCATAATGTTGTATTGCCCATCGAAAATCCACAGAAATAATCCGTTGATAATCAAGAAAATCGCTATAACCAAATAGCCAATTGGCGACCCAAAAAACGATTTTATTTCTCTTAAAAGAATTGCTTTCATATTTTAAATTTTAGTTTAAAGGTTTAAAAGTTTAAAATTGTTTAATCTCGTTCAAACCAAATTAAACAACTTTAAACTATAAACCAAATTAAACTACTTTAAACATTTTTTAAACCAAACTAACTAATTTATCAACCGACCAAGCTTCTGGTTTTGCGTTAAATAATGCTTTTGTGAATTTCCAAACTTCTCCAAAAAGTTCGGATTTTCTGTAATTTTCTAAATCATTTTCGGTTTCCCAATAACTATATGTAAAAAAAATATTTTTGTCATTTTTATCTTGATACAATTCTAATAAACGGTTTCCAGTCGAATTTCGTATTTTTTCTTTATTTGACCCAAAATTTTCTAAAAACGCAGGAATATACTTTTCGTGAAAACTCATTTTTACTATTCTAACAAACATAGTGATTTTAGATTATTGATTAACGATTTTAGATTTTCGACTGAAATTAAACACTAATTACTGAACACTATTGAAACAACATCACGATAATTCAATCCCAACAAACTATTAGCAGAACCAACTGAACTCGGATTGCTTCTGAAAATTGCAATCTCTAGAAAACCAGCTTCATTAAAAACTGCCAACATCGAACTTGCGTAATATGTCATCGGATAGATACCTGAATTGCCAATATCAGAATATTTTGCAAAGATGGTTTTAATGTTTTTATTTTTAAAATTTATTTCGAAACTTCTTCCTTTTTGTGCATCAACAAAAGTTTTTTTCGAAATGTTTGTTACTGCATTTCCATAATTGTCAATGTAATTTACAATTCCTTTCAAAGTTTTTCCGTCCTCAGAAATTGTGGTTTTCAATTCAGATATTTGCTTTAGCGCACTAATTTCTTTGCCAATAACATTCAATTTTCCGCCTTTTGTAATATGACAAGCAACTTTAACAAACACATCAATATCAGTCGATTCTGTGGGAAAACGGTCGTGAATATTAATTGCAACTATTTTTTCAGGCTTGGTTTTTTGAGTTAAAATTGATAAAATTCCGTTATCCGCACCAATAAAAAATTGGTTGTTCCATTCCATTGCAATATGTTGATTTTCAGTGTTTAACTCAATATCTATGCCGATAATATGAACAGTGCCTTTAGGAAAACTCGAATAAGCTGCACCAATTATATAACTCGCTTCCGATATATTGAACGGGTCAACATCGTGCGAAATATCTACTATTTTAGCTTCTGCGAACTCACAATAAATTTTCCCTTTCAAAGCACCAACAAAATGGTCTTTGAGTCCGAAATCGGTCGTAAGGGTGATTATTGACATAAAATTGTTTATAAATAAATTGAAATTAAATCTTTTAATTTCATAAATTTGATGCAAAGCTAATAAATTTTAGCAAATTGTAACAACTTAATAAAATCAGCATTTGAACGAAAGAACTATTGAGCTCATAGACATCGCTCCAAAAGATTTTTGGGGTGCGCAAGACACTCATCTTGAAACGATTAAAAAGTATTATCCAAAATTAAAAATTGTTGCTCGTGGCACAACTTTAAAAGTTTTTGGTGAAAAAGAAGAATTAAACGAGTTCGAAACCCGATTTCAACGCATTATGCTCCATTTTACGCGTTACAATAATATTGACAACAATGTTATTGAACGGGTTATTCTTACAGATTCTCGTGAAGTTCAAAAAATGGCAGACTCAGATCGAATTTTGGTTCACGGAGTTGGAGGTCGTATTATCAAAGCAATGACGCCAAATCAGCAATTGTTAGTCGATACAATTAACAAATGTGATATGGTTTTTGCCGTTGGTCCAGCTGGAACTGGAAAAACTTACACAGGTGTCGCAATGGCAGTCAAAGCACTAAAAGACAAAACTGTAAAGAAAATTATTCTAACTCGTCCAGCAGTCGAAGCAGGAGAAAATCTAGGATTCTTGCCAGGTGACATGAAAGAAAAACTCGATCCTTACATGCAACCTTTGTATGATGCCTTGCGAGATATGTTGCCCAACGAAAAACTCGAAGATTATATTTTAAAAGGAATTATTCAAATTGCACCGTTAGCATTTATGCGTGGTCGTACTCTCGATAACGCATTTGTAATTCTAGACGAAGCTCAAAATACAACCCATTCACAAATGAAAATGTTTTTGACCAGAATGGGAAAATCAGCTAAATTTATGATAACTGGAGATCCAGGGCAAGTCGATTTGCCTCGAAGAACCATTTCTGGACTTAAAGAAGCACTTTTGGTTTTAAAAGATATTGAAGGAATTGGAATTATATATCTTGACGATAAAGATATTGTGCGTCACCGATTGGTCAAAAAAGTGATTGATGCCTACAAACAAATAGAGAATAACGATTAGGATTTTTCTAATATATAACTTAATAATTAATCGATATTTTTTTAAAACAAAAAACTCCAAACGAAAGTTTGGAGTTTTTTGTTACTCAGATTTTTTTATTCTCTATTAAAAACCATATTCTGTCCATCTTGAATCAAAGTGACTTCTGTTTGGGCTTCATTAAAAACAAATTCAACAGGTGCACCTTCAATCTTAAATTTATTTATACCGCTAGAAATCAATGGAAATTTCCCCTGACCAAGTGCTTCTCCAATTAATGTGCCGTTCTCTTCTGTAAAAACAAATTTTACTGGAGCAACTTTGCTAGAAAAAGTGCCTAAGTAACTATCAAGTATTACAACTTTTTCCATCGTATCTGTAATTATTGACCAAACATTATTTAGAGAATTAATATCTGGAAAAGCATTTTCTGGATCTAAAGTTATGGTTTCGATTTCTTCATTTGTATTCGAATTGAATGTCCATGATTTATTACGTTCCCAAATCTCAACTGGCAATTTTATTGTAGAAACTTTTCCAGATTTAGTTTTAATTTCTAAAACAACAGGCATTGCCATTTTTTCTAGATTTTCAATTGTAATAATTGCGCCAAGTTTAGCATCATTTTTCACATAATTTACTTTAGAAATTCCTTGGTCTAATTGCCAATTGTTCAAAAACCAACCTCTCCAAAACCAGTTTAAATCATCACCAGATGCGTTTTCCATAGTTCTAAAAAAATCTTCGGGTGTTGGATGTTTGTATGCCCAACGTTGGATATAAGTTCTGAAAGCAAAATCAAAACGCTCTTTTCCAAGTATTTGTTCTCTTAACATTGTTAAACCAGCTCCTGGTTTTGAATAAGCCAAAAGACCTAAATTTGCTTCTTTCAATCCGTCTGGTGCGGTGTAAATTGGCTCAATTTCTGGATTTGTCATATAAGTTGACATTATATGCAAGTTTTCTTTTGGCGTTTTAAATTCGCCATTATTAAAATCTTCACCACTCAATGAATTGATAAAAGTGTTAAAACCTTCGTCCATCCAAGCAAACAAACGCTCATTAGAACCAACAATCATTGGAAACCAAATGTGTCCAAACTCGTGATCGGTCACGCCCCAAAGTGATTCATTTTTATCTGTCCAACTACAAAAAACAATTCCTGGATATTCCATTCCACCTACTACCGATGCTACATTTATTGCATTTGGATAAGGATATTCAAACCATCTTTTAGAATAATTTTCAATTGCGCCTTTGGTATATTCAGTTGATCGTCCCCAAGCATCATTACCATTACTTTCGACTGGATAAGCCGAAATTGCCAATGATTTTTTTCCAGATGGCAAATTAATTCTCGAAGCATCAATAATAAACGCTGCCGAGGATGCAAAAGCCACATCACGAGAATTTTTTATATTGAATTTCCAAGTCAATGTTGATTTTCCACTTGGTCTAGAACTTGCCGATGTCACTTCTGTAGCAGTTCTAATCATGACAGTTTTATCGCTTGACTTAGCTGAATTCCAGCGTTTTAATTGTTCTACTGTATAAACTTCTGATGGGTTTTGCAATTCGCCCGAGCAAACAACAATATGATTTGATGGAGCAGTAATCGCTACATCAAAATCGCCATATTCTAAATAAAATTCGCCTGCGCCCATATAAGGCAATGTGTTCCAGCCTTTTACATCGTCATAAACACACATTCTCGGGTACCATTGCGCAACAGAATACATTTTTCCGTTTTTGGTTTCTTGAATTCCCATTCTGTCTGATCCATAAATCGGAGAAATAAATGAAAAATCAATTTTAACTTTCAATGATGCTCCGTTTCCGTTTAGTTCTTGAGGCAAAATAACTTGCATTCTCGTATCTGTAATTACAAATTTCGCCTCTCTTTCTAAAGATTTTCCAGCTATTGTTTGTACAATTTTTACAGATTTAATGATATGTCCGCCATCAAATTTTTCTCCTTTTGCTCCATTTCTACTTCCATTTAATGGAATAATTGCGTTACCTCGAGAATCTGCTCTAAACAAATTTTGATCGACATTCATCCACAAAAAAGCTAATTTATCGGGACTGTTGTTAGTATAAGTCAAAACTTCTGAACCAGAAATTTCATTGGTTTTATCGTTTAAATTTGCAGTAATATTATAATCTGCTCGGTTTTGCCAATATTTTGCTCCGGGTTGCCCACTTGCAGAACGGGTTTCTGTTCCGTTTTTTTGGTAAAATCCTGGTTTAAATAATTCTCGATAGTCGTATTTTGAATTGGGATTTTGTTGTGCATTTACTGAAAAGAATATTGAAAATAATGCTAAAAAAATAATTTTTTGAATGGTCAAATTTTTCATTTGAAAATTTTAGAAAAGTTAATTATATAAGTAGTTACAAAGAAATTAAAATTTGTTATAAATAAATCAATTTTAGATTTAATTTAAGATTTGATGAGTTTGAAATTCCTATTTTTGGTGCAAACAAAAATTAATGAATAGGACAATATCGAATGAAATTTTTACAATTTCGGTAAACACAAAAGGTGCAGAATTGAATTCATTAAAAATTGGCAAAAAACAATTTTTGTGGAATGGAAATCCAGAATTTTGGGACAAACATTCTCCGACTTTATTTCCGATTGTTGGTACTTTAAAAAACAATTCTTATTCGATAAATCATCAAAAATTTCAATTGTTACGACATGGTTTTGCTCGTGATTTAGAATTTAACTTACTCGAAATCAACCCAGATTCAATAATTTTTTCGCTTAAAGCGAATATTAAAACGCTTGAAGATTATCCATTTGAATTTGAGTTGCAAATAAAATACATTATTCACGAAAAAACTTTGACAATTCAATATAAAGTCATCAATAATTCTAATCAAAAAATGCCGTTTTCGATTGGAGCGCATCCTGCTTTTTCATTGCCAAAAGGATTTGAAAATTATAGTTTTGAATTTTCTGATGATGAAATTCTAGAATATCATTTGTTAGAAAATGGATTAATTGCTGATAAAACGGAAACATTAGAAATAAAAAATAAAATTTTACCATTAAAATATAAAACATTTGAAAACGATGCTTTGGTTTTTAAATCATTAAAATCTAAAACAATAACTATTCTTGAAAATTCTAATCCATATATTAAGGTACGATTTGAAGATTTTCCGAATTTAGGAATTTGGACGGTTAAAAACGGGAATTTTATTTGCATTGAACCTTGGTTTGGATATTCGGACACGATAAATTCGAATGGTAATTTACTCGAAAAAGAAGGAATTATTATTTTAGATGAAAATCAAGAATTTAAAACAGAATATTCGATTGAAATAATGTAATTTTAACTTTTCAAGCATGATAAGATTTAACAAATTTCACAGATTCAAAAAATAATATGCTCAACATAAATTTTAAACCTTTTCCAGATTTAGAAACCGAAAGATTAATTCTTCGCCGTTTGAATAATAACGATGTTAACGAAATTTTAGAACTTCGTGGCAATCCAGAAACTATGAAATTTATACCAAGACCATTGGCTAAAACAACCGATGACGCACTGGCTCATATTAAAGTCATAAATGACAAAATTGATACAAACGAGGGGATTAATTGGGCAATTACATTAAAAGGCAATCCAAAATTTATGGGTTTACTAGGACTTTATAAAATTCATGTTGAAAATTTTAGATCAGAAATTGGTTATATGATTTTGCCTGAATTCAACAATCGTGGCATAATTTCTGAGGCAATACTTGCAGTTGTTAATTACGGATTCGATGTTATGAATTTACACTCGATTGAAGCCGTTATTGATCCAGCAAATACAGCATCTGAAAAAGTTTTAATTAAAAATGGATTCGTAAAAGAAGCTCATTTAATTGAAAATGAATTCGCCGAAGGCAAATTTTGGGATTCTGTTATTTATTCGTTATTGAAAAGAAATAGATTGAAATAAAATAATAATATGAGCGAGTTTGAAAAACAATTTAAAGAATTAAAAAGCTTTTTAGAATTTGAAGATTACAACATTGTAACCAAAAGAATTATCGATTTAACGTTAGATACCGAAAATATTGAATGTTACAAATCGACCAATATATTTTTAGATTGGTTAGATAAAAATGAAAATAACTCTTCCAAAAAAGAAAAATTCGAAACAATTTTAACTGATTTGTATTCGATCTTGTCTAAAAAACCAATTTCTGAAAAACAAACTTTGGTCGTTGCCAACGAAATTTATAAAACTTATGGAGCCAATAGTTTTGCACTTGGGCCAATAAATTTAGAATTAAAACAAGGCGAAATTCTTGGTTTGGTTGGCGAAAATGGCAATGGCAAAACTACTTTATTGAGACTTTTGTGCGGAGAATTATTTGCATCAGCGGGAAAATTAGATTTTTTATTTGATAAAAAAGACCAATATGACTTGAGGACAAAATTGGTATATATTCCGCAAAGAACCGATACTTGGTATGGTTCAATGTTCGAAAATTTGCAATTTACAGCTAGTGAATATGGCTACAAACCCGAAGAAAACCAACTAGTTGTCGAATTAATAATCGCTCGTTTAGGATTGCGAAAATTCAGAAATCATGCTTGGAAAAGTTTATCTTCTGGATACAAAATGCGTTTCGAATTGGCTAGAATGTTGCTTAGAAAACCACAAATTTTATTGATTGACGAACCATTAGCCAATCTAGATATTTTGGCGCAACAAACTGTTCTTGAAGATTTTAAGTCAATTGCAAAATCACCATTTAGACCAATTGCAATAGTGTTGAGTTCTCAACAATTATACGAAGTCGAAAAAACATCTGACCAAGTAATTTTCTTGAAAAATGGTGTTCAAAAAAACTTATACAATTCAGAAAATGATGTTCTTAATAATGAAATTGTTCCAGAAAAAAATTTAATAATCGAATTTGAAAGTTCTTTATCGCAAAGCGAGTTAGGCACAATTTTTTCTGAATATAAAATGATTTCAATGCAATATAATGGTGGAAATTACATTGTAACTTTTCCAGAAAATATTTCAATTCACGATTTTATGTCGATTGTTGTTCATAACAAAATTCAGTTGCACTATTTTAGAAATATTTCTAACTCAACTCGTCGATTTTTCGTTTCTTAAAACTATAAAAAATGCTAAAAAATATTCAAAAATATTTGCTGTTAAATAATCCGTTACTTTGGAATACCAAAATTGTTCCTTTGTCAATATTGCTGATTTTAATCAATGTGATTTTTTTCGCAATTGGTTTTAAAAACGGCGAAGTCGATTTTACAGAAACTAATAATAATTACACTTATAATCAATCAGAACCAATTTTAATTTTTATTGGTGTATTAATTTCGGCAATAATCATTATTATTTGGTTGGTTTATTATTTCAAAAATAATGCTTTTAAATCGTTTTATCCAAAAGAAAATTTTGGTTTATTTAAGGAATGGCTTATAATTTTTAGCGTTGCTTTTTTAACCGCAATGTTTTCAGTATCTTATTATTATGCTAAAGAAGTTCGAGTTAGAAACTATTTTTCAAAAGAAGAAGCTATAAAACGTTGCGAAACTTTGAGTTTAGGCTCAATTTTCATTGATGGTTCTTATGATGTTCGTTATTTTAAAACTGTAAATTATCGTGGAGACACGATTCAAGCTGTTTTTGACTATGCCGAATTTATGGGCAAACAATACAAAAACAATTCTTTAATGAATAAAAACGTAGAAACTTTTCAGTTTTTTAATCCAGAAGATGATAGTTTACGTAAAATAAAAGTTAAAAATTGGTTGTTTAGAAATGATAAAATTGCAATAAAATCATTGTTTAAAGATTATTTAAAAATTGCAAAGGATCATAATTTAAAAGGTAATATTGATGATCAAAAATGGTTTGATTTGGTTTATAATTCACCCGAATTTTTAGAAGTTAATATAGTTGGGAAAAATAAATCAGTTAGCGCATATAGCAGTACTTATGGAACTCAAGAAAATGCTGAATATGTTGATTCCGCCACAAGCGTTGATTCTGTAGGTAAAGTTGTTGATAATTTTGATTATTTGAACAAATATAAAGTAAAAAGAAAAGATTATTATGATGAATATTTCAAACATTATGTTCCAGCAGCAAACCTAAATTATGCCTACGCACACATTGCAGATTGTTGGGTTACTCCAGATATTAGAGCCGATGTTTTATTATTTCCAATTTATTTTGCCTTTGGATTTTCTCTTTTAGTCTTTTCATTTAGAGTTACTTCTGGGCGAAATTGGCTTATTGCAGGAATTTCACTCGGTGTGATTGCTATTGTTTTCGGAATAATAAGTGCCATTTTTAAAACTGAAATCATATTTTTAATATTAGCAGATTTATTATTTATATCACTTTTTCTTCATTTTATTTACATTACAAATAAAAAACGAGACAAAGGAGTTTCAGGAATTACTTTAAATGCAATTTTGTGGACATTTGCCGGATTTATTCCATTAAATTATTATTTAGTTGAAGTTTTTATAAAGTATAGGTATAGTTATAATTATTACTATTATGAAGCAACAACAAATTTAGAAGATGATAAAATTAGAAATTTAATTAAATTTTTCGAAGATAATGCCATAAATATGGCAGCAATAAATATAATTTTTATGATTTTATTTATGTTATTTATTACAATCAAAATAAAAAAATGGAAAGGAATTCCAGAAAATTAAATAACTTTATAAAAAATTAATTTTGAATAAATTTAAAAATTTTGCAATTTTCACTATTATTTCACTATATTTTATTGGAATGGTTTTGACTTTTTGCGGAAATTTATTTCAAAAAATTCAAAATGTTCGCTATCAATATCAAATAGAAAAAAGTTTTAAATCAGAAATTTTAGAATTTTCGATATTAGAATGGAATAAATTCTCGGATTCAAAAGAAATTAAATTTAAAGATAATTACTATGATGTAATTTCATTTGAAAACATTAATTCTAAAATTTTGGCAAAAGTTGTAAAAGATGATTATGATAATGAAATTCGAATTACATTTAATAAAATTTTCAATAAGCATAAATTACCACTATCAGAAAAGAAAAAAACGAATTCGTTTTCTAAACATATTTTATTAAAAAATGAATTTATCTTTAGAAATGAAATAATTTTTTTTATCACTAAATTTCAAATAAAAGATGGAATTTTAAATTCAAAAACTTCCAGCTTCATCAATGTTCAGAAAAAACCACCGTGTTAGTTAATTTTTTATTCAGTTTTAGATAAAAATTAATTAGAAAAATAAAATCAATTTAATTATTGATTGTTTTTCGCATACACAAAAAAATGAAAAAAATATTAGCAATTATTGCTTGTGGCATTTCTATGTTAGGAATTTCGCAGGTAGAAAAAGACACTACAAAATCAATAAAACTAGACGGAGTTGTTGTCAATTCACAGCGATTTGCAAAGACTAAAAGAACAATTTCACAGCAAATAGAAAGCATTTCTAAAAAAGAAATCGAGTTCGAAAATGTTCAAAACACGGCTGATGTATTCGCAAGTTCAGGAAAATTAACTATTCAAAAATCGCAACAAGGTGGAGGAAGTCCAGTTATTCGTGGTTTTGAATCGAGTCGAATTTTACTTTTGGTAGACGGAATTCGAATGAACAACTTGATTTATAGAGCTGGACATTTGCAAAACAGCATTACCGTAGATAAAAATATGATTGAAAAAATCGATGTGCTTTTTGGTCCATCGTCAACAATTTTTGGAAGCGATGCACTTGGCGGAGCAATTTATTTGCAAACTAAAAACGCCAGATTATTATCAGAAATCGATAATAAAAAGTTTTCTGGAAACGTAATTTCTAATTTTAGTTCGGTAAATGATGGAAAATCAGGTCATTTCGATTTGAATTATGCCAATTCTAAATTTGCTTCTTTAACGTCATTTTCAATCAATGATTATGGTGATTTGAAAATGGGAAAACAAAGAAACGGTTCGAATGAATTTTTTGGCGAACGAAATTTTTATGTCGAAACCACAAACGGAATCGATATCAAAGTAGCCAATGACGATAAATATGTTCAAAAATTTTCAGGTTACAAGCAATACGATTTTATGCAAAAATTGGTATATCAATCCAATGCGACTACTAAGCACAATTTTAATTTGCAATATTCGACTTCGTCAGACATTCCAAGATATGACCGATTGACCGATGCAACAAGTTCAGGAAAACTTAGAAATGCAGTTTGGAATTATGGTCCACAAAAACGATTTTTAGGAGCTTATAATCTGAACAAAGAAAAAGTATTTTTAAACAGCGATTTGAAATTAATTTTGAGTTATCAAAATATTGAAGAAAGTCGAATTAATCGAAAATTTGGTGATCAAAATCTTGAAAATCGAATAGAAAACGTATCAATTTTTGCATTAAATTCTGATTTAAAAACAAAAATCGGTAATGCTGATTTTATTTATGGATTAGATCTTGTTTATGATGATTTGCAGTCAAAAGCATTTGCTAAAAATATTTTAAATAATTTAGAAAGTCCAATAAATACGCGTTATCCTGACGGAAAAAACAATACTTTTTCAGCCGAAGGATTTGCTTATTTGAACAACAATTTCAATACGAAATCTTCTTACAATATTAGTTTTAGAGCTGGATATAAAACTTTGAATTCTGAAATTAAAACTAATTTTCTGAATTTACCTTTCATAAAATTTAATCAAGAAAATTTCACTTATTCTGGAGCAATTGGTATTGTGAATAATCCGAGCCGTAATATCAAAATTTCATTCAATTTAGCATCGGCTTTTCGAGTTCCAAATGTTGACGACTTAGCGAAAATTTTTGATACAAATGCTGAAAAATTAATTGTTCCAAATGATAATTTAAAACCCGAAAAATCTTTAACTGCCGATTTAGGAATTACTTTTTGGGACGGAAACAAAATTCAATTCGAAAACACTTTTTTTCTAACTAAACTATATGACCCCATTTTTTTAGATAAATTTACTTTCAATAACCAAAGCCAAGTTTTCTATAACGGATTTCTAACCAACGTTCAAGCCAATCAAAATCAAGGTACAGGAACAATTGCTGGACTTTCGACAACTTTTAAAGCTGTTTTAATTAAAAATTTATTGTTTTATGGCACTTTCAATTTCACTCACGGTCGAATCGAGAATAATTCAGGTAATTTTCCACTTGACCATATTGCACCAGTTTATGGAAAAACAGGTTTCAAATTTGATACTAAAATAATGAACTTAGAATTAAATTTAACTTACAATGGCAATAAAAATGTTAGAGATTATTCGCCTTCTGGAGAAGATAATTTGGTTTACGCACCAGCAAATGGATTGCCATCTTGGGAAACCTACAACTTGAAAACTGCATTTAATTTAATAAAAAATACCACAATTTTCGCAGGAATCGATAATATTTTCGACACACAATACCGAACTTTTGCATCAGGAATAAATGCTGGCGGACGAAATTTTTATTTTGGTGCGAAGTATGGATTTTAAACCTTATTAAATTTAGATAAACTTCTAACAAATAAATTCTCTACTTTTTTCCGCGCCCAATCGGTCTTTCGCAAAAAAGTCAAACTCGATTTTATTGACGGATTATCAGTAAAACATTTTATCTTTACCAATTCAGACAAAGTATCAAATCCGTAAAATTCGACCAGTTTTTCAAGAATTTGTTGTAAAGTTATTCCGTGAAGTGGATTGTTTTTCTGATTATTTTCCATTTTACAAATATATTAAAACCATTTTTTAAAACTCAAAAAAATGAAAAAACTGTTATTAATCTTAATTTTCTCATTACAATTTAGTGAATCTAAAGCGCAAACAACAACCTATTATTTCATTCGACATTCAGAAAAAATGGACAATTCCGAAAATCCAGATTTATCCGAAAAAGGAAAAATTCGTGCCGTAAACTGGAATAAAATATTCTCAGAAACTAAATTCGATGCTGTTTATTCCACCGATTTTAAAAGAACAATTCAAACGGCAACACCAATTTTAAATTCCAGAAACCTAAAACCAATAATTTTCATTCCGAAAACAATTGATATTGAGTTGTTTAAATCAGAAACAAAAAACAAAACTATTTTGGTCGTTGGTCACAGTAATTCGACACCAGAATTTGTCAACAAACTTATTAAAGAAAAAAAATACGAAAAAATTGATGAAACTATTTTTGGTAACCTTTATATTGTATCAATTCTTGAAAATGAAAAAGCAATCAGTCAGTTTTTAAAATTAGAATAATGCTAATTTTTACTACATTTGTAATCTATGTTAAAAATTGTCAATATACTCAATAAAAAAGCACGTTTCGATTACGAAATTCTAGAAACTTATACCGCTGGAATCGTGTTAGTTGGAACCGAAATAAAATCAATTCGACTTGGTAAAGCCAATATAACCGAGAGTTTTTGCGAATTCAATTCCAATAACGAATTGTTCGCAATCAACACCAATATCGAAGAATATGCTTTTGGAAACCAGTTCAATCACAAAGCCCGAAGCGAGCGCAAATTGTTGCTTAATAAACGCGAATTAAAAACTTTGGCAAAAAATGTTCAAGCCAAAGGTTTGACCATAGTTCCTCTAAAATTACATACCACCGAAAAAGGTTTGGCCAAACTTGACATCGGACTTTGTCGCGGTAAAAAAACCTACGACAAGCGAGAATCATTGAAAGAACAAGATACCAAACGAGATTTAGATCGAATCAAAAAAGCTTTTTAGAAACGAATGTTTAGGCATTTTTGTTATTGTATTTCCTGCTGCCTTTCCAAAAGTTTTTTTTCATTTGAAAAAAATGAAAAAAAACGTTTTTCCCTAACATCAGGGTTATTAGATTTTGGTTTTTGCATTTTCAGGAATGGTTAGTTTCCCTATTATGATTTAATTTTTATTTTCTAACAAAGGCACAAATTTAAAATCTCCAAATTCGTGTTTCTCGAATTGCGTTTGGTTTTTGCGAATCAACAAAGTCATAATTTGGTCTTTATTGCCAACAGGAATGACTAATCTTCCACCAATTTTTAATTGTGCCATCAACGCATTTGGAATAATTGGCGCACCAGCAGTAACAATAATACTGTCAAACGGAGCGTGATTTTCTAAACCTTTGTAACCATCGCCAAACGATAAATGTTTTGGGCGAATGCCAACTTTTGGCAACAAAATCTGCGTTTGCTTGAACAATTCGCTTTGTCGTTCCACACTATAAACTTTTGCACCCATCAAGCACAAAACTGCCGTTTGATAACCAGAACCAGTTCCGATTTCTAAAATTTTATGGTCTTTCTGGATTTCTAACAATTGACTTTGAAAAGCAACCGTATAGGGTTGCGAAATAGTTTGCCCAGCACCAATCGGAAAAGCCTTGTCTTGATAGGCATAATCTTCGAAACTCGAATTTAGAAACAAGTGTCTTGGTATTTTTTTTATTGCATCGAGAACTTTCAAATCGGTAATTCCTTTTTCTTGCAAAAGTTTTACTAACTGGTTTCTAAGCCCTTGATGTTTGGAAGTATCTTTCAATTTGGGTAGGTTTGTTTTTGGTAAAAATAAGTTTTAAAATTAAAAAATACAACCCTAAATTCTATAAAATCTGATATTTAATTTGGGATTTGTTTTATTGCTAATTCTTAATTTTTATGCTATTTTTGATAAAAATTATTTATATGTTAAAAGTTGGCGTTTTAGGTGCTGGTCATCTCGGAAAAATACATTTACGATTGTTGCAACAATCCGAAAAATATGAATTAGTGGGTTTTTACGACGAAAATCACGAAAACGGAGAAAAAATTGCAAAGGAATTTGGTTATACACAATTCGATACGATTGCTAGACTAATTCACGCTGTCGATGTGATTGATATTGTTACACCAACGCTTTCTCATTTTAAATGTGCTAAAGTGGCTATCAAATCTGGGAAACACGTTTTTATTGAAAAACCAATTTCTAATACAGTTGAGGAAGCCGAGGAAATTATTGCCCTAGCTAATGAATTCAAGGTAAAAGGTCAAGTTGGTCATGTCGAAAGGTTCAATCCTGCATTTATTGCAACCAAAAACATGATAGACAATCCTATGTTTATCGAAACGCATCGATTGGCAGAATTTAATCCACGCGGCACCGATGTTCCTGTGGTTTTAGATTTAATGATTCACGATATTGATGCTATTTTGAGCGTAGTAAAATCGAAAGTAAAAAACATTAATGCTAGTGGAGTTTCGGTAATTTCGGATACGCCAGATATTGCAAATGCTCGAATTGAGTTCGAGAATGGTTGTGTTGCAAACTTAACTTCTAGTAGAATTTCATTGAAAAATATGCGTAAATCACGTTTTTTCCAAAAAGACGCTTACATATCGGTCGATTTTCTAGAAAAAAAATGCGAAGTCGTAAAAATGAAAGATGCTCCCGAAGTTCCAGGCGATTTCGACATGATTCTTCAAAATGCTGAAGGTGTCAAAAAACAAATATATTTCTCGAATCCTGATGTAGAACAAAACAATGCAATTCTTGATGAATTAGAAAGTTTTGCCGTTGCAATAAATACAAATTCCACTCCGGTAGTAACTTTAGAGGATGGAACAAATGCATTGCGAGTTGCTTATCAGATTATTGAATCGATGAAAAATGTATAAAAATGAAGTCTAAATTTAAAATAATTTCGTATTTTTTCTTTTGTTTTTTTTTAATATCTACGACATTTTACATTAGAATTTTAATAAATTTTAAATCAACTTTTAATTCATTTTATGCAGGATTTTTTGTAGTTGCACTTATGCTTTTAGTATTATTAGTTTGTATTTGTGAATTAAGAGATAAAATAATTGAAATTGAATTTATTAATAATCAGTTAAAAATTAAAAGATTTTTTGGAATTGGAGTTGTATATTTTTTTGATGATAAATTCTTTGATGGATTTTATAATTCTACTGTAATAACTAAATATGGAAGTTATAACTATCATTATTTAATGAAAGAG
>JAYTMQ010000008.1:0-34452 GCA_043728355.1 Bacteroidota bacterium | reverse complement strand
TTTTACATCTTTTAAAAACAAAATATAAATATTAAAATAAATTACTAACTTTGATAAAAATTATAATCATATTTTACACACTTTTTCGAACACTACCAGCTAACCTGATTTAACGGCATCATTAGTTGCTTTAAATGAAGTTTTAACTGATACTAATGATCCTTTACAAGTAAATGCTAACCTTCCAGTATATTCTGGAACAGTTGATGTACCAAGTTTACTTTTAGAAATTTATAAAAACAGACGTATAGAATTATTTTTATCAGGAAACAGTTTGGAAGACAGTCGCCGTTTTAACAGACCTACTCCTAGCGGTGTTGCAAAAGTATATGCAGAAGAACGAAATAGAAATTTTTATCCCTATCCTCGTACCGAAAGAAGTAACAATCCAAACACTCCAGCTGACCCAGCAATTTAATTTTTTTCTTGAATAGTTTTTAGTTATGAAAACGAGATTTAAAAGCAACTTTAAATCTCGTTTTTTTATGGCATAATCTTACAACAAAAAAATCTTGAAATAAAAAAAGCATTTAGTATTTTTGTACATTAATTATTTATTAAAATGAATTCAAATTATTACGCAATATTAATGGCAGGTGGAGTTGGATCCAGATTTTGGCCGGTTAGCACTGCCGAGTTTCCTAAACAATTTCACGATATGTTAGGCGCTGGACAAACCTTAATTCAGAAAACATTTTCTAGATTGTCGCAATTAATTCCTGTCGAGAATATTTTGATTTTGACAAACGAAAAATACAATGAAATTGTTTTAGAGCAATTGCCATTAGTAAAACAAGCTCAAGTTTTGTTGGAACCAGCAATGCGCAACACAGCTCCGTGTATCTTATATGCATCTCTGAAAATTCAAAAAATGAATCCAAATGCCCTAATGGTTGTTGCGCCAAGCGACCATTGGATAGAAGATGAAGCTGAATTTTCTAGAAACTTGCAACAATGTTTCGACTTTTGTAATTCAGAAAATGCTTTGATGACTTTGGGCATTCAACCCACTTTTCCAAATACTGGTTTTGGATATATAGAATATGATAAAATAGATAACAATTTAATAAAAAAAGTAGCGCAGTTTAGAGAAAAGCCAAATTACGAAACTGCAAAATCTTTTTTAGATTCAGGTAATTTTCTATGGAATGGTGGAATTTTTATTTGGTCTGTGAAATCAATTTTAGAATCATTCGAAAAGTTTCAACCTCAAATGAATAATTTGTTTTTAAAAGGTTTTGAAAGTTATAATACTGAAAATGAACAACAATTTATTGATGAGAATTACAGTCTTTCAGAAAATGTTTCAATAGATTATGCAATAATGGAACATGCCAAAAACGTATTCGTTTTGCCCGCAACATTCGATTGGAATGATCTTGGAACTTGGAATTCATTGCATGAAAAACTTGATAAAGACGAAAACAATAATGCAATTGTCAATGCCAAAGTTTTTTTAGAAAATGCTTCAAACAATATCATTCGCTCAGATGCCGATAAATTAGTTGTAATAGATGGTCTAAACGATTATATTATTGTTGATAAAGAGGGCATTTTGCTAATTTATCCAAAAGCTAAAGAACAAGAAATTAAAAGGATAGTATCATTATTAAAGTAAATAAGAAAATTTTTTATACTTTTACTTTTAAAACGATTTATAATTGCTTTTTATGAAAAAAAAATCCCCAAAAAAATTAAATTCAGTTTTTTTAATACTATTCATCTTTTTTTTTAGCCAATTTAGTATTGGGCAATTAGCGAATTTTACCTTAAATTTAAATAAAACCAACGAGACTTGTACTGGAAATGGTTCGTTGTCATTTAATGTAAATGGAGCAACAACTGGTTCAAGTATTTCTTACAGTATTTATTTGTTACCAAATACTACAACACCAATTTCTGCGACAACTTCTAACAGTTTAAGCAATTTATTATCAGGAAATTATAGAGTTATTGCTTTACAAACTTTTGGAGCTTTAACTAATTCACAGCAACAAGATATTACAATTGTTAATCAAACAGTAGCTTTGACTTATCAATTAGTAGGTCAAAATACTTTGTGTGGTAGCGATGGAAAAATTACTGTTAATGTTACTACTGGAATAGCCGTTAGCTATGAAACAATTTCTGGACCAACCATAAAACCTTTGCAATCTAGCAATATTTTAACAGGATTAGCCGCGGGAAATTATATTGTTAGAGTTTTTAATAATTGTGGCGAAGCTATTGTACAATCATTTACACTCGGAGCTTCGTCATCAGGAATTGCCACAGGAGTTGTTGCTACTCAAGTCAGCACATGTACCAGTTCGATAGTAACTTTAACTATTAATGCACCACCACAGTCAGTACTATCTTATCCATTAATAATTATTTGTACAATAAACCCTCCAACTGGAGCACCAATAGTTTACAATCAGACAATTACTAGTGCTGGATCTGGAACAACTGCCGCAATTTTTAACCAAACTATTCCATTATATGCAGGACAAATTATTACTTACAACATTAAAGTAACCGATAATTGTGGCAATATTTCTAACACAAATGGCAATATATCAAACCAAACCACCGCACCATCTTATCAAATAAATAATTCTGGTTGTACAGCAAATGGTTTTACAATTTCTAAAATTTTGACTGCTACATTAACTAGTGCGCCGGCAGCATTTGTTGTTACATTGCCAAGAAATTATACTCCAGAAATTAATGTTGCAACAAATACATTGCAATTTACCAATATGCCACTAGGAACTTATGTTTTTTCAGTAACTGATCTTTGTGGCATAGCAAGTATAATGACAATAACACTGCAAGCATCTCCTCCTTCTCCACCGTCGGCTTATGCTTACACAGGTTGCGCAATTGGAATTGGGACTGTAATAGTTTTCGGTCAATTTCAAGAAATTTCTTTAACAGCTGCACCAAGTAGCTATCCAATAGCGTTACCACAAAACTTGATTTCTTTAAATCTAAACGGAATTGTAACGTTAGAGAATCTACAAGTTGGAATTTATACATTTCATACAAAAGATTTGTGCAATAATGAATTTGATGTAACAGTTTTAGTAACTGGTTATCAAGTCGTTCAGGCAACATCTGTAATTAATATTATTGAAAAATGTGGCTCGTTTGACATTGATTTAACATATAATAGTAATGGAATTGGCGCAACTTATTGGCTTCAAAAACTAGATCCAATAACAAACACTTGGGGAAGTCCATCGACTGGAGTAGCCTATATAGCTGGCACTTATCCAACATCTTTAAACTCAATTGCATTAGCTAATAATACCTTAAACCTTAACTTTGGTTTTACAGGAGATTTTAGAATTTTGACATATTATATTGGTGGAACCGTAAATTGTGGATTATCTATAAAAACATTCACTTTTACAGGATTACCAAAAATCGTAAATGTTTTTTCTTTTATTTGTACAAACAATAAATACGATGTGTTTGTTGAGGCCACTGGAATTGGCGCTTTGAAATATCGAATTACAACAAAAAACGGCAACCCATTTGTGATTCAAAATCTAAACTCAAGCTTATTTTTAGCACTTAATCCAGCAATTTATAATTTTCAGGTCGAAGACAGTTGCGGAAATATAGTAAATAGTTTGTTCGAAATACCAAGACCTTTTGCATTTGGTCTAACAGCCACAACTTTGTGCAGTGGGCAAAATGCATCATTATCTGTACCAAATTTTGCTTTTTTGCAATATGAATGGTGGAAAGACAACAACACTTCGACAATATTATCAACTACAAATACTTTACAATTTGCCAATTTTAACCCAATAACTAATTCTGGAGTTTATCATGTTAGAATAAAATATCCGTCTAATCCTAGTTCGTGTTTAAATTTTGTAATCGATTATTCTATAAATCAAAACATAAATGTAGCAAATGCTGGACAAGACAATACAGTAAATTATTGCGAAAATCAAGGAATAATAAATCTATCGTCATTGATAACAGGCAATTATGATTTGGGTGGCACTTGGATAGAAACCAGTAATAGTGGCATTTCATTGAATAATAATTTATGGAATTCTACGACTTTATTAGGAACTTATACTTTTAAATATACCGTAAACAGTGGTTGTGGAACATCTGACGAAGCGGTTATTACTATCGTTTTAAAACAAAAACCCAATGTTTCAACAATTATTGTTAACCCAAATTTTTGTGTCGGCGATACAATACAATTAACTGTCAACCAAACAATTGGCGCAACTTATCTTTGGTCTGGACCAAACGGATTTTCTTCTAATCTACAAAATCCAACAATTATTAATTCAAATGTTGCCAATTCTGGAACCTATTCTGTAACAATAAATCTAAATGGTTGCTCATTAACCACTACTAATTCTTTAATTGTCAATTCTACAATTGCACCAAATGCTGGACAAGACAATACTGTAACTTATTGCGAAAATCAAGGAATAATTAATCTTTCGTCATTGATAACAGGCAATTATGATTTGGGTGGTACTTGGCTAGAAACAAGTAATAGCGGCATTGCATTGAATAATAATTTATGGAATTCTACAACAGCCTCACCCGGAAGTTATTCTTTTAAATATAAAATTCTCAGTGGTTGTGGTACTTCTGACGAATCAATACTTACTATTATTTTAAAACCATTAATTATTATTCCTCAAATAAATATTTTACCAGAATTTTGTTCAGGAGAAAACATTCAGTTCGATATAAATCAAACTTTATCATCTACATATTCATGGACTGGACCAAATGGTTTTACATCAAGTATTAGAAATCCACAAATTATAAACAGCAATACAAATAATTCTGGTACATATAATTTAGTGGTTACAACCAGTGATTGTTCAATTTCAAGAACAATAAATGTTATGGTAAAACCTTCTTTAGATTTTGAAATTAATTCTGCTTGCAACAATGGCAAATTTGAAGTATTGGTTAATCCAATTCAAAATTCTTTTGATTTAAATACTGCAATTTACGATTGGACAGGTCCAAATAATTTTATAAGTACTGAAAAATCAATAACAATATTAAATTCTAACATAGGAAATTATAATGTAACTGTTACAAATACTGATGGCTGCAAAAAAATCAAATCTATAACCATAAACAGCACACTTTGCACAATTCCCTTAGGGATTTCACCAAATAACGACGATAAAAACGAAAGTTTTGATTTAACAGGATTAGGTAAAATAGAATTTCTGAAAATTTACAACCGATATGGAGTGCTCGTTTTTGAACAAAACAGTTATACAAACCAGTGGATTGGTCAGGATTATAATGGAAACTTATTGCCAGACGCAACCTATTACTATTTAATAAATTTGCCTGTTGGCGAATCAAAAGTTGGCTGGGTTTATTTAGCCAAAGAAGTAAATTAACTTTAATTTATGTTTTTTGATACAATAACCACAAAAACAAAACGTTTTTTAAAGAATGAGTTAGTTAGTTAATTCAAAAAGTTAGTTAAGTTTTGTTTTTAGGTAAAGTAAAAAGGCGTTTTCGAAAATTTTCGAGAGCGCCTTTTTCAATTTTAAGACTGTCATCATAAAATTAAAAGAAAATCCAAATAAATGTATTTTTAGACAAGAAAATTATTACTTTTATTTATATAAATAAATATTTTCGAATGAAAGCATTACAATTTCCGTTAATCAAAATCACTTTGTTTTTTGTTACAGGAATTTTGTTTGCATTTTACCTAAAACCTCAACCAATTATTATTTTTTCAATTTTATTATTTGGGTTTTTGGTTTTTGGCTTTACATTTTATAGCTCTAAAATCAATCTTTTTCAAGATAATTATTTTGGAATTTTTACTGTTTTAATTTCTTTTTTAATTGGAATAACTTCTCAAACAATACACACAGATTTACATCAAAAAAATAATTATTTCCATCAAATAAGTTTAGTCGAAAAAAAACATTTTTTAGAAGTTACTTTAAAAGAAAAATTAAAATTTTCTGAATTCAATAATAGGTATATTGCTATTGTAAAACGATTAGATAATCAACAAAGTTCTGGAAAGATAATTTTAAACATCCGAAAAGATAGTTTGAATAATCATGATTTCGAAATTGGAAATGTTTTAAAAATTAAAGCTTCAATTTACAAAAACAAACCCATAAAAAATCCAAATCAGTTTGATTATGGCAAATATTTAGAAAACCAAAATATTTATGCACAAATATATTGTGACACTAATAACATAGAGATTTCGACAGATATTGAAAAAAATATTTGGTATTACACCGCAAAATTCAGAAACACTATTATTCACAATCTTGAAAAAAATGGATTTGCAAAAAAAGAATTGGCTGTAATAATAGCATTGATTTTAGGTCAGCAACAAGATATTTCTCCAGAAATTCTTCAAGATTATCAATATGCTGGTGCTGTTCATATTTTATCGGTTTCTGGATTGCATGTCGGATTTATTTTACTTTTTGTAGGTTATGCTCTAAAACCATTTCCGAATACAAAAAAATGGAAAATCAATAAATTGATAATTGTAATTCTAAGTTTATGGCTTTTTGGATTTATTGCAGGTTTGGCACCATCAGTTTTGCGTTCGGTTGTTATGTTTTCTTTTGTAGCAATTGGTCGATATTTGGGTCGTGGAGTCAATATTTATAACACATTATTGGTTTCGGCGTTAATAATTTTGTTGTTTCAACCAAGCTTTTTGTTCGATGTTGGTTTTCAGTTGAGTTATATTTCGTTGTTTTTTATAATTTGGTTACAACCTTTACTTGAGAGTTATTGGCAACCAAAAAATAAATTTCTGAAATTATTTTGGGAAATAATTACTGTTTCTTTTGCAGCACAAATTGGCGCAATGGGATTAAGTATTTATTATTTTCATCAATTTCCTGGTTTGTTTTTTATTACAAATATGATTATTCTGCCAGCAATGGGCATAATTTTGGCACTTGGAGTTTTGGTCATGCTACTCGCCTATTTTGATATTGTACCAATTTTTTTAATGAAATTATTAGAGTATTGCATTTGGATTTTAGATGCAATTATTGGTTGGATTGCATCATTCGAGCAATTTATTCTTAAAGACATTTCGATGAATAAATTAATGTTATGTAGTTTTTATTTGATGATTTTTACAATATTTATTTATTTCAAGAAACCTAAATTTAGTAAATTAGCTTTTGGACTAGCATCAATTATATTGTTTCAAGTAACTATTATTGGTTCTAAATATTATTATCAAAATCAGAAAGAATTAATTGTTTTTAATATAAAGAAAAACTCAATAATTCTTGATAAAATTGGTCAAAAATCTACTGTTTTTGCTAATGATTCAATCTTAAAGACTTCAGAAAATGATTCAAAAATCAAACAATATTTAGTTGGCAATTTCTGTCGTTTACAATCTAAAAACCAAATGCCTAACTTGATGTTTCATAACAACAACAAAATATTAATTTTGGATAGTTTAGCAATCAGTCCAAAAGGTTTAAATCCTGATATTCTTTTAATTACATATTCTCCAAAACTCAATCTCGAAAGATTTTTACAGGTTTGCAAGCCAAAAATTGTGGTTGCCGACGGTTCCAATTTCAAAAGTTATGTAAAAGTCTGGAAATCAACTTGCGAAAAATCTGAAATAAAATTTCACTCAACTTCAGAAAAAGGTTTTTTTAGAATTGATTAAAACACAATCAATTCGCGTTCGATTTCTCGGATTTTAGCAGTGTTAACTCCAGCTTTATGAGCATAAATATCCCAATTGAATAAAACTTCGTTGCACTTGTCTATAATTGCTTTTGGCTTTTTGATATTTACACTTTTGGCAACAGCCAACAAATCTTCCAACAAAATATTTTTAGTTTTTTTATTTACAGTCATTTGATGTTCGATTAAATTCAAATCATTCGAATAAATCAATCCATAGGCTGGCGAAAGTTGCCATTTTCCGTTTGGAAACATCAAAAAAGAAATACTTTTAGTAGAATCGTTTTGGTTTCTAGACATTACATTAAAAACCATTCTACGATACATTTCTTCTGAATCAGAATAAGGTAATCTAATTTGTCGCATGATTTGAAAAACTTGTTCATAAGAATAATAGCCTGACTTTTTTGAATCGAAATGAGCCAAACCACACAAACTTTGCATATGAATTTTTTGGTTATTTTGCCTATCGAAACGCTTGGTCATAAAATGTGAACGCCCATTTTCTTGAATTAATTTGCCTTCATTTATTGTAATGCCACAATCCAAAGCCATTAAATAATAAGCATATTCTATTTTTGAATCAGAATTTTCAAAGTTTTTAATTCCATCTAATTTTATAATCCAATGTTCAAAATGTTCAAAACCTTCAAATTCTTCTGAAATATTTGTTCGAAATTCGTTTGTTTTAGTATTATAACCAACAATTGCCTTTGGATTTTTTCCGCCCAAAACAGTTGTAAGTTGAAATAAACTAGAATTGTCTTTTAAAGAATTTGATTTAATAATTAAAGTTTCATTTACAAAATCAAATAAATCATAAATTTCAATTTTTTTAGAAATTTCTAGATTTTGAACCTCAAATGCTTCAAATTCAATTGCGCCAATTCCATTTTTTCCGATATAACAAAGTTTCTCAACTGGAGTCAAATCATGACTTTTTTTACCTCGATTAAAAAAATAAGCATCGATCATTTGGTTGCCAAATCTAACAGGCAAACTATCAGAAAGTAAACCAGGTAAACCATTAAAAGTTTCTGAATTTAATAACGGAAAAGAAAAAACCATTTTGCCGTTTTCTAATTCAGATAATGGCATAATAATCGGAGAAATGTCCAAACCTAACTTCAAGAAATTTTTATCAAATTCAAAAATTCCAAGATGTTGCATTTCATCCCAAAGAATAACGCCAATTTTGTTATCCCAAATTTTTACATTTGCTATTGCAACCATAAATTATGCTTTTTTTGTTCTAGGTGAAGATGCTTTTTTACGCCATTTGATTTGTTGTTCCATAACTAATATTGGGCTAATTTCTGGCTGCACATTTAAATCTGACAACAAATGCAATTGCTCTAAAGCGCGAAGCAATTGTATCATTGTCATTAAATTAATAGCTTGTCCGTTTTCTAATCGACTAATAGTAATTCGATTTACACCAGAAATTTGAGACAATTCATCTTGAGAAACATTTTTATTAAGACGCATTTGTTTTATTGACTTGCAAATCGTTTCGATAATTGCATTGTCAGACATTCCATACCAATTTTTATTGTAACTATTTTGTATCATTATTGTCATTAAAAATTATTATTGTTGCAATTTAGTTACAAAAATAGTATAAATTTTTTAAAGATTTTATTTTTAAATTAATTTTTTTTAAACATTTTTATTAATTAATAAATTAAAATTCTACATTCGTATATATTCAATTATTTTCGTCATTCTTAAATCTAATATTCAAAAATGCGTTGGACTTTAAAACCAAAACCTTCATCTGAAAAAATAAATCATTTAGCGAAAGCATTAAATATTGAAACTTTTGTGGCTTCGTTATTGATTCAACGTGGTATAGAAACATTCGAACAAGCTAAACTTTTTTTTAGACCCAATTTGCAAGATTTGCACAATCCATTTTTAATGAAAGATATGGACAAAGCCGTTTCTAGAATTGAATTTGCAATTGCAAATAATGAAAATATTTTAGTGTTTGGAGATTATGACGTCGATGGAACAACAGCAGTTTCGTTGGTTTCATCCTATTTAAAAACTTATTATCCAAACGTTGCAACTTATATTCCTGACAGATACGACGAAGGATATGGTATTTCATACAAAGGAATTGATTTTGCTGATGACAATGAATTTTCGTTAATAATTGCATTAGATTGTGGTATAAAATCTATTGACCATGTAGAATACGCCAAAGAACGAAACATTGATTTCATTATTTGTGACCACCACCGACCAAGCGACACTTTGCCAAAAGCAATTGCAGTTTTAGACCCAAAAAGAAACGATTGCAATTATCCTTATGACGAATTGTGTGGTTGCGGTATCGGTTTTAAGCTTATTCAAGCGTTGGGAGAAAACCGTGGTGAAACCATTGACGATATAGTTGAATATTTAGATTTGGTTGCCACAGCGATTGGTGCCGATATTGTGCCAATGACTGGCGAAAATCGAATTTTGGCACATTTTGGTTTAATGGTTATTAATGAAAATCCAAGACCTGGAATTCAAGCTTTAATCGCACAATCGAAAGTAAAAACATTTACAATTACTGATGTTGTTTTTAAGATTGCACCGAGAATAAACGCTGCTGGACGAATCAAACATGGCAATGAAGCAGTTGCATTATTATCTGAATTCGACTTAGAACAAGCTACATTATTTGCAGCAGAAATAGAATTATACAATTCTGAACGAAAAGATTTAGATAAACAAATTACCATCGAAGCTTTGAATCAAATCCTGTTAAACAAAGAACAAAGCCGATTTACAAATGTAGTTTTTCAAGAAGATTGGCACAAAGGTGTTATTGGAATTGTCGCTTCGAGATTGATAGAAACTTATTACAAACCCACATTAGTTTTTACAAAAAGCGGCGATAAACTGGCAGCCTCTGCAAGATCTGTCAAAGGATTTGATGTATATAATGCGTTGGAAAGTTGCTCTGAACATCTCGAGCAATTTGGCGGTCACATGTATGCTGCTGGTATGACTTTGTTGCCAGAAAACTATCAAAATTTTAAGAATGCTTTCGAAAAAGTTGTAAAAGAAACTATCTTACCAGAACAATTAGTACCAGAAATCGCAATAGATGCCGAAATTGACTTTATAGATATTACTCCAAAGTTAACTAGAATCTTGAAACAATTTGAACCTTTTGGACCTCAAAACATGACGCCTGTTTTTTATTCTAAAAATATAAAAGACACAGGTTACGGAAAACCAATTGGTAAAGAAAACGAACATTTAAAACTATTTGTCAAACAAACTCAAATTTTTGAAGCAGATGGAATCGGAGCGATTGGTTTTGGTTTAGGCGATAAGTTAGAAATTGCAAAAAAAACATTCGAGGCCGTTTATACAATTTCTGAAAACGAATTTAATGGAAAAATCGATTTGCAATTGATGTTAAAAGATATTAGATAATATTTTTATAAATAAAAGGCGTTTTTGAAAATATTCGAAAACGCCTTTTGAAATTGTTTTAAAATGATTTCTAATAACTCATTTCAACAATTTTTCTCACTTTTTCTAAAGTAATATTTTGTTTTTCGCCAAGAGCTATCCATTTTCGTTCTTCAAAACGTTTTACTATAAAATTTGCAGTTTCTGAATAATCTTGAGTGAATTCAGATATTTTGGTTTCCATTCCCATTTTTTTGAAAAATTCAATTGTTTTTTCGATGGCTTTTTCGGCTTTTTCTTCAATAGAATTTCCTTGAATATTAAAAATTCTTTCTCCGTATTGTGCTAATTTATCTTTCTTTGTTTCGAACATTACTTTGTATAAATTTGGACCAATAATCGCCAATGTTCTTGCATGATCAATTTCGTATAGTGCTGTCAATTCGTGACCAATCATGTGTGTTGCCCAATCGCTCGGCACACCTTTTTGGATTAATCCGTTCAAAGCCATTGTTGCACACCACATAAAATTAGAAGCCAGTTTGTAATCTGTAGGATTTTCTACAACACTTGGACCAATTTCTACTAAAGTTTGCAAAATACTTTCGGCAATTCGATCTTGCAAAATGGCATCGTGCGGATAAGTCAAATATTGCTCCATAACATGTGTAAAAGCATCGACAACTCCGTTTTGCAATTGGCGTTTTGGTAACGAAGCAATTACGGTCGGATCACAAATCGAAAATTTAGGAAACAAAGCACTTCCACCCAAAACTAGTTTTTCTTTAGTTGCTTCGATAGTTACGACTGATCCCGAATTCATTTCGGAACCTGTTGCTGGCAAAGTCAAAACCACTCCAAACGGAATTACTTTTGACAAATCTGTAAATAAAATTCTGTTTTTAAGAATATCTATATGATTTCCTTCATAATTAGTTGCTCCAGAAATAAATTTTACACCATCAATAACGCTTCCGCCACCAACGGCAAGAATAAAAGTGATTTTTTCTTTTTTGACAATTTCGACGGCTTTCATCAAAGTTTCAAATCTTGGATTGGGTTCTATACCTCCAAATTCTATAATTTCGAAACCTTTTAAATTTTCTATTACTTGCGCATGAATTCCGTTTTTAAAAATGCTTCCACCACCAAAAGCCAATAAAACTTTTGCTCCAGCAGGAACCAAAGTTGATAATTTTTTCATTTGATCTTTCCCAAAAACATAGTTGGTAGGATTGTATAATTCGAAGTTTAACATTGGATTTTGTTTAAAAGTTAAAAAAATAAATGTAATAAAAATAAATTTCAATTAATTTAAATGTTTGTTAATTAAAAAACCGCAAATTCGCAGAATAATAATTTGCGAATTCGCGGTTAAATAGTAATTAAAAAATTAAAACTTAATTTCCTGAATTAAAAAATTAGAGGTTAATGTTGTGTTTGGAGTAAAAATCTCATTCAATTTAGCATTCAAAACATAATATTTACCTTTTACAACAATTCCTGTAGTTGGAAAATTCATTTCGGTTTTAGCAGTTCTTACGGTTTTGGCAGAAACAAAATCATTATCAGTTGTAAGTTCATAAACTTCTTTTTTAGAATTAGAAATTACCAACAATTCATTTTTTCCGTGCATAAAGATTCCATCTGCGCCAAGCATGATATCCGAATTGATTTTAGTAATTTCGGTAGGGTTTTTTAATGAAACCTTGTACAATTCACCAGTATTCGATTGTGCAACGATTAAATATCCGTTGGGATGCACCACAATTCCGTTTAGATTAAACCCTTCTTTTTTCCAATTGTCGCTTGTTGCAAATATTGTAGCAACTCCTTTTGGAGTAACTTTGTAAATAATTGGCGATGCGCTATTGGTCACATAACAATTTCCTTGATTATCAAAATCGATGTCGTTTGCAAAATTGTCACCATCTTTATTTAATGCACCTAAATCTGCAATAAATTTTCGTTTTCCAGATATTAAATCATAAGCAATTAGTTTGGCTAATTTCATTTGAGTGGCTTTGTCGGTTTTTACAGAAACACCAGGATCAGAAACGCAAACATATAATAAATTGGCTTTTTCGTTGGCGTGAATCCCAATCGTGCTTACCAAATCTTTATCGGTAATAAATTCGGTGTAAACGCCTTTTTGAGTTACTTTCCCGATTTTTCCGTAATGCAACGAACTTACAAAAAACACATCTTGTTTCTTGCAGTATGCAATGCCTTCTGGGTATAGTTCATTTGAATTAAATGGAATGTTTTGAGCATTTGCTGAAAGAGCGAACATTAATACGAATATAATTTTTAGTAAATTTTTCATTTTATATTTTTTTTATTTGAAATGCAAATGTAGTTGAGAAACGATTTAAAAATCTAAAATTAAATTTTATTTTTTTATGAAGTGATAACTTTATTTTATCTAAAACATTTATATTTGTGTAAATCTTACGCATTAATAAAATGTCAGAAAAACAAAATATTAAAATTGCTGTCGATGCTATTGTTTTTGGTTACCAAAACAATCAATTGTATGTGCTTTTAATTCAGCAAAAATTTGGAACCGAAACTTCTTATTGGGCATTGCCTGGTGGTTTGGTTCAAAATCAAGAATCGCTTTTCGATGCTGTAAACAGAGAATTAAAAGAAGAAACCAACATCGAAGTCAATTATCTTGAGCAACTTTTTACTTTTGGTGACAATGTTATTCGTGATACAAGAAACCGAGTAATTTCGGTGGCTTATTTTGCATTGGTCGATTCATCAAAACTCGAAATCAAAGCCGATTCTGATGCCGAAAATGTGCAATGGTTTGCTGTTGATGAAATTCCAAAATTGGCATTTGACCATAATTCAATGATTCAAAACGCTGTTAATCGTTTGAAAGCAAAACTGTCTTATCAACCTATTGGTTTTGATTTATTGTCTAAATTCTTTCTGTTTTCAGATTTAGAAAACTTGTATTGTACAATTCTAGAAAAAGAAATCGATCGCAGAAATTTCAGAAAAAAAATGCTCAGTTTCGGAATTATCGAAGAAACAAATCAATTTTCTGCAATAAAAACTGGTCGTCCTGCCAAGTTGTTTCAATTTAATAAATCTAAATATCAAGCATTTTTAAACGAAGGATTTCACTTTGAAATAAAATTTGCGTAAATTTTACACTAATTATTTTTTTATTCAAATAATTCGTTTTACATTTGCGTAATAATAACACAAACAAAATAATTATGATTCTCAATTTAGATAAAAATTTTAGTCCGTTAGGAAACGAAAATCAGATAAACTTTCAAAGTTTCACTTTTTCGGGTGGAGAGCCACACATAAAAATTGAAACCTTCGACACAAAACAAACAGTAACTATTACTCATCGATTGAATTCTTTCAATGATTTTGGATTGCTTTGCGTTACTGTCGATGCTTTGCGAAGAATGGAAGTTAAAACAATCAATCTTTTTATTCCGTATTTTCCAGCAGCAAGACAAGATCGTGTAATGATTCCAGGCGAGCCACTTTCGGTAAAAGTATATGCAGATATTTTAAATGCAATGAACCTGAATAAAGTGACAGTTTTCGATGCGCATTCGGAAGTGACACCAGCCTTAGTGAACAATTGCGAGGTAATTCCGAACCATAAATTTATTGCCGAAGTTTTGAAAACCATTGGAAACAACGTTAAACTAATTTCTCCTGATGGTGGCGCTTTAAAGAAAATATACAAAGTTTCAGAATTTCTTGGTGGAATTGATGTTGTAGAATGCAGCAAAAGCCGTGATGTAAAAACAGGAAAACTATCAGGGTTTAAAGTTTATGATGACAACTTGCAAGGAATGGATTGCCTGATTGTAGATGATATTTGCGATGGCGGCGGCACTTTTATTGGTTTAGCCGAAGAATTAAAAAAGAAAAACGCTGGAAAATTGTACTTGGCAGTTAGCCACGGAATTTTCAATAAAGGTTTTGAGGATTTGAAATGTTTTGATGGGATTTTTACAACAAATTCTTTTAGAGATTTTGATAATAATCAAGTTAATCAAGTAAAATTAAATAAAATATTATGAAATACGACATAAGAAACATTAATCCAGAAAACAAATTTTTATTTTTTTGGGGACACCAGCCTTCAAATGATGGAAAAATTACAAAAACTTGTTTTAGCCAATGGTGGGAAAGTTCATTTGTTGTTGATAAAATCGAATACAAATCTGCTGAACATTGGATGATGGCAAAAAAAGCCGAATTATTCAACGACGAAGAAATTCTAGAAAAAATAATCCAATGTAAAACTCCAGCCGAAGCAAAAAAATTAGGTAGAGAAGTTAAAGACTATAACGATACCATTTGGTTAGAAAATAGATTTGAAATTGTAAAAACAGGCAATTTTCATAAATTTAGTCAAAATCAAAAATTATTAGATTTTCTATTAAATACAAATGAAAGAGTTATTGTTGAAGCAAGTCCAGTTGACCCAATTTGGGGAATAGGAATGGCAACTGATCACAAAGACATTAATAATCTCGAAAAATGGAAAGGTCTTAATTTACTAGGCTTCGCATTAATAGAAGTTAGGGATGAAATGAGAAAATAATTATGGAAACAACTACATTATACCGCCCAGTTGGTTTAAAAGAAATGGAATTAATTGCAAAAAATAAATATAAATTATTTCCTCCAAGATTAGAATGGCAACCTATATTTTATCCTGTTTTGAACCAACAATATGCCGAACAAATTGCCAAAGAATGGAATACTCCTGATGAATTTTCTGGTTTTTGTGGAATTGTAACTTCATTTGAAGTAGATAAAATCTATTTAGAAAAATTTGAAATCCAAAATGTTGGGGATAAAACTCATAATGAATTATGGATTCCATCAGAAGAATTGCATTTTTTTAATGAAAATATTTTTGGAAAAATTAAAATTATAAATATTTTTTTTGGAGAAGATTACAAGCCGTCATTAAATCAAGAATTGAATTATAAAATAGAAAAATTCAGATGATGAAAATCACATTAATCAAAGGCGATATAACAAAATTAAACACCGACGCTATTGTCAACGCAGCAAATACTTCATTGCTTGGCGGTGGTGGAGTTGATGGCGCAATTCACAGAGCAGGCGGAAAAGAAATTCTAGAAGAATGCGTCAAAATCCGAAACAAACAAGGTGGTTGCAATGTTGGTGAAGCAGTAATTACAACTGCGGGAAATTTACCTTCTAAATTTGTAGTTCACACTGTTGGACCTGTTTGGAATGGTGACAAAGAGGAAAAGAAAACATTATTAGCAAACTGTTATAAAAACTGTTTGATAATTGCCGAAAATAAAGAATTAAAATCGATTGCTTTTCCAAATATCAGTACTGGAATTTATCATTTCCCAAAAGATAAAGCAGCCGAAATTGCTATTGAATCGATTAAATCATTTCTATTTAATTCAATTGAAGAAGTAATCTTTGTTTGTTTTGATGAAGAAAATTATAATTTATACAAAAACCTAATATAATTATTTATGAACCCACTACTCCTAACAGACGGCTACAAAGTCGATCACCGAAGACAATATCCAGACAATACAACGTTGGTTTACTCCAACTGGACACCCCGAAAATCAAGAATTGATGGCGTTGAAGAAGTTGTTTTCTTCGGATTGCAATATTTCTTAAAAAAATACATCATTCACGATTTTGAAGCATATTTTTTCAAACGACCAAAAGCGGAAGTTGTGGCAAAATACAGCCGAAGAATCAATAATTATTTGGGCGAAAACCAAGTTGGCACCAAACACATCGAAGATTTACACGATTTAGGTTACATTCCAATGGTTTTTAAAGCCTTGCCAGAAGGCGCAAGTGTGCCCATTCGTGTGCCTATGTTCACTATGTACAATACTTTACCCGAGTTTTTTTGGTTGACGAATTATTTCGAAACTTTGCTTTCGGCAGTGGTTTGGTTGCCTTGTAATTCGGCTACCATTGCCAAACAATACCGTTTGGTTTTAGACAAATACGCCCAGGAAACTTCATCAATACCAGAATTTGTCGATTGGCAAGGTCACGATTTCTCGATGCGAGGAATGGGCGGAATCGAAGCAGCAGTAACATCGGCAGCAGGACATTTGTTGAGTTTTTCTGGCACAGACACGATTCCTGCAATCGAGTTTTTCGAAGAATTTTATAATGCCAATTCTGACACAGAATTAATTGGTGGATCAGTAGCAGCCACCGAACATTCTGTAATGTGTATGGGCACAACCGAAGGTGAATATGAAACTTTCAAACGATTAATTTGCGAAATTTATCCAAAAGGAATCGTTTCAATAGTTTCTGATACTTGGGATTTATGGAAAGTTTTGACTGATTATTTACCAAGATTAAAACAAGAAATTGTAGGTCGTGAAGGAAAAGTTGTAATTAGACCTGATAGTGGCGACCCAGTTGACATTATTTGTGGTAACCCAAACGGAAAAACCGAACAAGAGAAAAAAGGCGTTATCGAATTGCTTTGGGATGTTTTTGGCGGAAGTACAAACAGCAAAGGTTTCAAAGAATTGATTCCGCAAATCGGAGCGATTTATGGCGATAGTATTACGTTACAAAGAGCCACAAACATCTGCGAACGACTAAAAGCAAAAGGATTTGCATCGACTAATGTAGTTTTAGGAATTGGTTCATTTACTTATCAATACAACACGCGTGATACTTTTGGATTTGCAATGAAAGCAACTTATGGCGAAGTAAATGGCGAAGGCAGAGCCATTTTCAAAGATCCAATTACAGATGATGGAACTAAAAAGTCAGCCAAAGGTTTAATGAAAATCGAACTCGAAAACGGAAAATATAAATTGATGGACCAAGTTTCTTGGGAACAAGAAAAACAAGGCGAATTGAAAGAAGTTTTTAGAGATGGAAAATTGTTAGTAGAACATTCTTTGATTGATATTAGAAAACAAGTTGCTAGCAAATAAGAATTTTAACAAGCCTAAACCACAATAAAGTTTAGGCTTATTTTTTGTAAAATCCACTTTTATCAATATATTCCCAAACTTTAGTTGGCAATAATGGTTGTATGTTTTTATCGTTTTTAATGTTTTCACGAATAAAAGTCGATGAAATTTCAACAATCGGAGCATTAACAATATGAATTTTAGGATGATTCTTAAATTGAATATTCTCTACATCTATAGAAACTCTTGGGTAAACATAAATTTCATAATTTTGTAAAATCGATTCATAATTTTTCCATTTATGAAATGAATTAAGATTGTCTTCACCCATAATCAAAGAAAACTCATTTTTAGGAAATTTATCTTGAAAATGTGCTAGGGTATTAACAGTATAATTAGGTTGAGATAATTTAAACTCAAAATCCGAAGGTTTTATTTTAGCATAATTTTCTGTAGCCAAATGTACCATTTCTAATCGGTGCGCATCGGAAAGCAAGGAACTTTTCTCCTTATGCGGATTGTGTGGCGTGACCACCATCCAAATTTGTTCCAAGTCAGAATGTTCCGCTAAATGGTTGGCAATTATCAGATGTCCAATATGAATTGGGTTAAATGTTCCGAAGTATAGACCTATTTTCATCTGTAAATTATAAAGTTTTTTTAAAATCTATTAAATTAATTACAGAAACTGGTGGGAATTCAATCTCTTTTAAAACATCAAAATGTTTATCATTTGTAACTAGAAAGTTTGCATTACTTACAACATAAGCGTCAACAAATTTATTATCATCTTCATCTACTGAAATTAAATTCCAATTGTAATAAATTTTATCTATTAATGTTTTTTTTGAATGATTTAAAATTGATTTAACTACATTTTCTGCGACTTCACGAGAATAAATTTTTTCAAGAATTTCTTCGTATTCGTTTATAATCTCTGTTGTTACGATTAATCGAATATTTCCGCGTTTTATTTCTTCAAATATTGAATAAAAACTTCCTTTTTTTGAAAGTATCAAAAGTAAACAGTTGGTATCTAGAACAACTTTCATTAAAAAAATTATTTTTTAATTGCTCTGAAATGAAGATTTTGGTTGTTTTCCATCGAAACAATATCAATGTTTTTTTCACTAATTACTTTTTCTAATGCAATCTCTGCTTTATCAAAATAATACTGTGAAACCATATTTTTAATATCATTAGTTTCTTGTTCAGAAACTTCGAACTCGGAAAAATATTGCAAAAAGTGCAATTGTATTTCGTTAAGATTTTTAGCACTGGTATTCATTTTTTAATATTTTTAATCAAATTTAATTAAAATATTCCAGATAGAAATTTTTAATCCTTCAAAAAATCTTTGACCAATTCAAATGCGTCATTCTTGGCAACATCAAGATCATAATTTTTAATAATTTTATCGAATTGTGGAGCCGTCGCCAATTCAATTGATGCTTTTGCGATGCGCATATTTATTTTATCATCACTTTCGGTAGAACGTTTTTTGAGGCGAATTTTGAGTTCATCAATACTTGGTGGTTTCACGAAAACAGCCAAAGTTTCCTCAGGAAATTTCGATTTTATTCGCAATCCGCCAGCCACGTCAATGTCAAAAATTACGTTTTTTCCCAATGCCCAAATGCGTTCGATTTCGGTTTTCAAAGTTCCATAGAAATTATCACGATACACTTCTTCCCATTCCAAAAAATCTTCGGCTTTGATGTGTTTTTTAAATTGTTCGGTCGAAATAAAATAATAATCTTTACCGTTTATTTCTTCGCCACGAGGATCACGTGACGCTGCCGAAATTGAAAATTCTAAATTCAACTCGTCAATGCCCAACAAATGCCTAACTATAGTTGTTTTTCCTGATCCCGATGGTGCCGAGAATACTATTAATTTTCCTTTTTTCATTTAATTTGAATAAAGCAATTTTGCTCGATTTATATCTAAATTTCCTTCAACTGGAATTTCTAAAAAATAATCCAATTGCCATTTTTGCGTTTTAATTGCTTGTTTAATTTCTGCAACATCCCATTTTGGATAAACTCTTATGGCTCGTTTTCCTTCTTTTTTATCGGAAACAATTCCTTTTTCTACTAAAATCGTTTGGGAAAAACGAATTGTCCAAATCGACATTCGGTTTTTACATTTATTACAAATAATTCAATTTCATCTGAAAATTCGAAAGGTTCAATAACGTTTTTCGTTTTATTTCGTTTCCGTAACGTTACAAATTGACCAATTTTTGTTGGTGTAATTTTCGCTTGACGGAAAACTATTTTTTTATCATTAACTTCAAATTGATGAGCGCAATATTCCGAACTTTCTTTCTCGATTTCGATATTTGAAACATCAAATCCAAGTTTGTCGAAAATTAATTCTTTGTTTTCCTTAATAATCGTATTCATTTCTTAAAATCTGTAATCAAAAATCGTTAATCTGTAATCTACAATACGTTAAGTACTTGCTCCTTAATTTTCTCCAACTCATCTTTCATCATCACGACTAATTTTTGCATTCCTGCGTGATTGGCTTTCGAACCTAAAGTATTGATTTCTCGACCCATTTCTTGCGTAATAAAACCCAGTTTTCGACCGTTAGCTTCGTTGCCTTGTATGGTTTCCAAAAAATAATCCAAATGATTGGTTAAACGCACACGTTCTTCGGTTACGTCTAGTTTTTCGAGATAATAGATTAATTCTTGTTCAAAACGATTTTCATCGACATTAACTTTCAATTCAGCTATTGCAGTTTGTAATTTATCTTTAATTGTCTGAATTCTCTCTGGATCAAGCGCAATAGCATCCGATAAATAGTGACGAATATTTGAAATTCTTAACTGAAATTCTTTTTCTAGCGAAAGCCCTTCCGCTTGACGGAAATTCAATATATTGTCCAAAGCCTCACGAATCACTTTTTGAATTTCTAGCCAATCGTTTTCATCAATTTCTTCACGCTCGACTTTCATCGCATCGGGCATTCTTACTGCCATTTTCATAAGTTCGGTTTCATCGGCATTGGCATAAACCTCACGAAGTTGTGCGATGTAAGCTTTCATTATCGGCACATTGACTTTGGTTGACGTTTGCTCGGTTGTGCTTTCTATAAAAACCGAAAAATCTATTTTTCCACGTTCTAGTTTCAAGGCGATTTCGTTGCGAACACCTAATTCCATTTCACGATAAGTAGATGGTAATCTGGTGTTTAAATCTAGTCCTTTGCTGTTTAGTGATTTTACTTCTACACTTATTTTTTTGGTTTCGAGTTGCAAAGTTGCCTTGCCAAAACCAGTCATTGATTGTATCATAATTTTTAATAAGCCGTAAATATAAAGAAAACCATTTTAAAAGTATAACCGCTAATTCGTTAATTATAAAAAATAGCGAATTAGCAGTTATTTTTTTGAATTTGTTACCAAATAAACGCCAACAAAAATCAAAATTGCCGATACTATTTTTACGAAACTCAATTCATCTTTCCCTAATCCAATCGCAAATATTGTAGCAAAAACAGGTTGCAAATAAATAAAAACAGCAACCGTCGTTGGTTTTAATTCTCGCATGGAAAGCAAGTTTAATAAGTAGGTAAAAAATGTAGAAAATAAAACTACAAATCCAATTTTCCAGTAAATTTCAGTTGGAATTATTTGCCAATTTACGGCTTGAAATTCATTAAATCCAAAAGGTAAAACCATCAAAAAGCCAAATAAATAAATCCATTTTACAAACGAAAAAGCATTGTACTTGTCCATTAATTTTCTGACAGTTATTAAATAAAATCCATAGGAAACAGCATTAACAAAAACCAAGAAATTACCCAAACTAGCATTGGATGCATTGCCAACCGATTTGCCATATAGAATCAAAAATGAAGTTCCAATGAGCCCTAAAACAATACCGAAAACTTTTCGTTTTTGCATTCGTTCCTTCATAATTATCGAAGAAAGAATCAATACAATAATTGGCGTCGAAACCATAATTACCGATGCCGAAATTGGCGAAGTATAACTCAATCCTTTGAAAAAAGTGAGCATATTTAAGGCAACTCCAAAAAAAGCACAAGCAACTATTCTTGGGAAATCTTTGTTTTCTATTTTCTCGGTTTTGATAAAAAATGAAACAATCCAAAATAAAACAGTCGCTCCAAAAACCCGCAAAACAATAAATCCATAAGCATTTATGTAGGTAGGCATTACGTCCTTGGCGACAGTAAATGTTAATCCGTAAATTAAGGAAACTAGGGTTGCACCAATTAATGCGAGGTTTCTTTTAGACATTTTAAAGTTTTGGTTTTTATGGATTATTCTAAACCTAAACTTTTAATTAGATCACGAATTTCTGAATCTGAAATGTTTTCATCATCGGATTTGTCATAAATAGACAGTAAATAAACGGTTTCGCTTTGGATATAAACATATGTAATTACTCTTGCTCCGCCACTTTTACCTTTTCCTTTAGAAGAAATTGCCATTCTATTTTAAAACAGTTTTCTAGAATTTCAACACCCATTTTTGGGTTTTCTTCTATTGTATCGAGAAAATCGCCATAGTTTTTTGGAATAGAGCGATGCTTTTTGGATAAAGATTTTAAATCACGATCGAAAGACGGAATAGTTACTATTCTATAACTCATCTAACAATTCTCTAGCTGATCTACCTTCTAATTTTCCTGCTTTTATGAGTTTCATTTCCTCGACTGCTTGTCGAATATTTTGAAGAATCTGGACTTTGGTCAAATTAGGTTCTTCCCATGCTTCAAGGTTTTTGTATTGCGCTTTCATTTGTTTCCACTCGCTAATCGGAATATAAACACCTGCTTTTTTGCCTTTTTCGTTTTGTATAAATTGTAAACTCATGATTTAAAGATTTAAAATACAAATATAATTATTTTATAGATTATTTTCAAACGCTTTGAAAACCTGCAACATGTTTTGCTGCGTATTTCCAATATAAATTTTAGAATTTATAATAAAAACAGGTCGACTCAAAAACGTGTAATGTTCCAGAATATATTTCTTATAATCGTCTTCCGTAAGCGATTTATTTTTTAAATCCATCGATTTAAATAACTGTGCTTTTTTACTAAACAATGCTTCGTAACTTCCAGCAAGTTCTCGCATTTTTTCTAATTCTTCAATCGAAATCGGATCTTGCTTAATATCGTGAAAAGCCAAATTATGATTTTTTGGCAACGATTTGATAATTTTTCGACACGTGTCGCATGACGCGAGATAATATATTTTGTCCATTTTGCAAAGTAACAAAATAATTTTTTTATACCGTTTTTTTCTTGGAGCCAATCCCGCTATTTGTTACAATCTTTTTTATGGTGAAGAAAAATCACCATAAAAAAGGATTTTCACTGTTATAGGGGCTAAAAATACCAAAAAGTGAATTATCTTTGTAAAAAAATAAAGTAATGAAATTCAACACCAAAACCATACACGGTGGCCAACACCACGATCCAGCAACTGGAGCCGTAATGCCACCCGTTTATTTAACATCAACATTTGTACAAACAAGTCCTGGACAACCTTTAAACCCTGATTACGAATATTCGAGAGCAGCAAATCCAACCCGTTCTGCTTTAGAAAACGCATTAGCAAGTATCGAAAACGGAACTCGCGGTTTGGCATTTTCATCTGGATTGGCAGCGACTGATTGCGTTTTGCGTTCGTTTAAAGCTGGCGACGAAATTATCGCAATGGACGATTTGTATGGTGGAACTTACAGAATGTTTACTCGTATATATAAAGATTCGGGAATCAAATTCCATTTTGTGGATATGAATGATATGAAAAAATTTCAATCATTAATCAACGAAAATACCAAATTGGTTTGGGTGGAAACACCAACCAACCCTTTAATGAAATTGGCAGATATTCAAGAAATTGCAAAAATTACCAAACAACACAAAATTCTTTTTGCAGTCGACAATACATTTGCAACACCCTATTTGCAAAAACCTTTAGATTTAGATGCTGATATTGTTATGCATTCGGCAACTAAATATCTTGGTGGACACTCAGATGTTATTGCTGGCGCATTAATTGTAAAAGATTCAGCATTAGGCGATCAATTGCATTTTCAACAATTCGCTACTGGTGGAACACTTGGTCCAATGGACTCTTTTTTGATTTTACGAGGAATAAAAACCTTGCATTTGCGTGTGCAGCGTCATTGTGAAAATGGCGAAAAAGTGGTTGATTTTTTATGCAATCATCCAAAAATAAAAACAGTTTATTATCCAGGATTACCAAGTCATCCGTATCATGAAATTGCTAAGAAACAAATGAGTGGTTTTGGCGGAATGGTTTCCTTTACATTCAAATCGGGATTGAAACAAGATTCAATTACATTTCTTGAAAAATTAAAAGTTTTCACCTTAGCGGAATCGCTTGGCGGTGTTGAAAGTTTGGCCAATCATCCAGCTTTAATGACACACGCATCAATACCTGAAGAAAAAAGAAAAGAAATAGGTATTACTGATGATTTAGTTAGACTAAGTGTTGGTATTGAAGATGCTGAAGATTTAATTGAAGACCTGAAGCAGGCTTTGGCTTAACCAAACAAAAAAACCCAATTCTTTAAATAAAAGAATTGGGTTTTTTTTAATTATGTAATTCTTAATTGAAATAATATATATATCCAAAATTAATTGTTGTTGACCAATCATTTGATTTGTTTTCAGTATAAATATTTTTATCAGGATTTAATCCATCAACCCAGTCAGAGAAATAATATTGTATTCTAGCATCAATTACTAAAGCACTATAATCTGTCAATAAATATCTAGAACCTATACTTGTTGTTAATGAAGGAGCTATTCCAGATTCATTTTTAAAAGAATCTTTATATTTAATTGGAGTTACAGATGGAGAACCAAATTGTCCTAAAGTAGAATAAACATTTGAAGTATAATTACTAATCTGAGCTCCAGCACTTACGTAGGGAGAAAATGTACTTCCTCTATTATAATCATCCGTTTTAAATGGGTAAAATTCTACTTGCAATCCTAGATTTAATGTTTCAACATTTCCTCTCATTTCTCTTAATTGTTTTGTAAAATTACTTTGACTGTCACTATCTACATATTGCCCATAATGATTTAAATTACATGACATATACGATGCTTCTAGTCTTAACTTGAAATTTTCTGCTAATTGACCATAGTTAGAAATTGATGACAAATAATAAAATGCACCGATAGAAAAACCATTGTTTTTGTAATAATTTTTAAATGTATCTCTAGCACCAAAGTCGGATTGAAAAAAAACAGGACCAGCCATTATACCAATTTCCTGATAAGTTCTACCACCTTGAGCATTTGACATACCACACACACCCAAAAAAAATAAACAATAAATTAAAATGTATTTTGGCATTGGACTTAAATTATAGTTGGTACAAATATATAAAAACATAGTTCACTTACTAAAAAAAATAAAAAAAATATAAACATTCTTTAAAAAAACATCAAAATTTGAAAAAAAATAAAAAAACTACTTATAAAAATAATAAAATGTTTAAAATAATAAAATGTTTTTCAATAAAAATTTATATTTGCAAAATTATTACGAAATCGATTTCTTAAAACTCTTATAAAAATTTATTATGTCAAAAAGTATCAATGCATTTATAGATGCAGTTGCCCTAAAAAATCCGAACGAACCAGAATTCATGCAAGCTGTAAAAGAAGTTGCAGAAACTGTAATTCCTTTTATTGAAGAAAACAAAAAATACCAAAACCAAATGCTTTTGGAAAGAATGGTAGAATCTGAACGTGTGATTATGTTTAGAGTAGTTTGGATTGACGATGCTGGAAAAACTCAAGTAAACCGTGGTTACAGGATACAAATGAATTCTGCAATTGGACCATATAAAGGAGGAATTCGTTTTCATCCATCAGTAAATTTGAGTATTTTGAAATTTTTGGCTTTCGAGCAAACTTTCAAAAATAGTTTGACAACTTTGCCAATGGGTGGCGGTAAAGGTGGGGCAGATTTTGACCCAAAAGGAAAATCTGACATCGAAGTTATGCGTTTTTGTCAAGCATTCATGACAGAATTGTCTAAACATATTGGTGGCAATACCGACGTTCCTGCTGGAGATATTGGAGTTGGTGGTCGTGAAGTTGGATACATGTTTGGTCAATATAAAAGATTAAGAAATGAATTTACTGGAGTTTTAACCGGAAAAGGAATTTCTTTTGGAGGTTCACTTATTCGTCCAGAAGCAACAGGTTATGGAGATGTTTACTTCGCTCAATCTATGTTGCAAACCAAAGGCGATAGTTTTAAAGGAAAAACGGTTGTAGTTTCGGGTTCTGGAAACGTAGCACAATATGCTGCTGAAAAAGCAACTCAACTAGGAGCAAAAGTTGTTGCAATGTCAGATTCTGCTGGATATATATATGATATCGATGGAATTGATGCTGCAAAATTAGCTCACGTAATGGAAATTAAAAACGAACTTCGTGGTCGTATTTCTGATTATGTAAAAAAATATCCATCTGCAAAATATGTAGAAGGAAAACGTCCTTGGGAAGTAAAATGTGATGTAGCTTTGCCTTGTGCAACACAAAACGAATTGAACGAAGACGAAGCGAAAATGCTTGTTGCAAATGGTTGTATTTGTGTTGCCGAAGGAGCAAACATGCCAACAACGCCAGAAGCAGTTATTGTTTTTCAAGATGCTAAAATATTATTTGCTCCAGGAAAAGCTTCTAACGCTGGTGGAGTTGCAACTTCTGGATTAGAAATGTCACAAAACTCATTGCGTTTGTCTTGGTCATCAGAAGAAGTTGATGAACGTTTGAAAGGAATTATGTTAGCAATTCACTCATCCTGTGTACAATACGGGAAAGATGCTACAGGATATGTTGATTATGTTAAAGGCGCAAATATTGCTGGTTTCGTAAAAGTTGCTGATGCTATGTTAGGTCAAGGTGTTGTATAATTAAGCGTTTAAGATTATGATTATTAAAATGTCTTCAAAATTTTGAAGACATTTTTTTTTGATTCATATATTAAAATCAAAATAATTTCGTTTGTATTATATTTGCAAATAATATCAAAAACCCCATGAAGAAATTTATTTTAAATATAATATTATGCTTTTTTATTTCAAATGCTTTTTCACAAAGTAATTTGTTGTGGAAAGGTTATTTTTCGTACAATCAAATAAAAGGAATTTCAGAATCAAACAACAAACTTTTTGCTGCTGCCGAAAATGCAATTTTTTCTAAAGATCTAGTTTCTGGCGATGTCAAAACTTTTAATACAATTGATGGATTATCCGGCGAAACTATTTCGAATATATATTACAGTCCTACTTTTAACAAAACTATTATTGGCTATGAAAATGGATTGCTAATTATTATTAATGAAGCTGACAAATCTGTTTTTAAAGCTATTGGAATTACTTTAAAACAAATTCCAGCCAATGTCAAAAAAATTAACAAATTTATAGAAAAAGCTGGAAAATTATATATTGCTACAGATTTTGGTATTATTCAATTTGATTTAAGTAACAATCAATTTGGAGACACCTACTTTTTTGGTACTTCGGTTTCGAGTTTTTATGCAGTAAAACATTTTACAATTTTTGATAATTCTATTTATGCTGTAACTCCAAATAACGGAATTTTTAAAGGAGATTTATCTAATCAGAATCTTATTGATTTTAATCAATGGAGTTTGTTTAATGCTGGTTATTGGGGTGGAATTGCAACAATAAACAATCAGTTAGTGGCTCAGAATTCTGATACTAATTTATATAAATTCTCAGGGAATAATCCTGTTTTTCAATATTCTATTTCACAGCTAACGGTTGATTTTAGGGTTTTTAACGAAAAATTAGTATGTACAACACCAAACAAAGTTTTTGTTTTCAATAATCAATTATCAATAATTTCTCAAATCGACAATATTTCTGTTTCAACTCTAGCTCCTACTTTTAAATTTGCAACTATTATTAATAACACTGTTTTTATAGGTACTTTAGAAAACGGTGTTGTTTCTAACACTATAAATAACCCAAGTGTTTTTAATAATATTACTCCAAATAGTCCAATAAGAAACACCATTTTTGCAATCAATGCAGCAACCGAAAATTTATGGGTAGTTTACGGCGGTTATAAAAATTATGACCCTTATAAGTACGATTTAACTCAACTGGGCAATGACAATAAACCAAACAGGTTTGGCTACAGTATATATAACCAAAACGGTTGGCAAAACACACCTTACAACGAAAATTTTCCAGCAAGAGCGTTATGTAAGATTACTATAAATCCTAAAAACCCAAATCAAGTATTTTTAAGTTCTTATTTCTCAGGTTTGCTTAAAGTAGAAAATGGATTACCAGTATTTTTGTATAATAAAACCAATAGTGGAATCGAATCTGTTAGACCAACTCTGGAAGAGACAAGGGTAAACGGAACAGCATTTGACAAATCAGGAAATTTATGGGTTTCGAATAGTTTGGTTAGTAAAGCTCTAAAAATTTTAAAACCGGACAACACTTGGCAGTTTGTTGATTTTCAAAGTGCGTCAAGTGTTCTTAACACAAGTGACGTTGGAAATGTTGTTATCGATAAAAATAACACAAAATGGTTCCCAAATACAAATACTGGTTTAATTGGTTATAATGAAAACGGAAATATCATAAAAGTAATAACTGGAGGATCAGAAAACGGAAACTTGCCAGTTAATGACGCAAGAGTTGTTGCAGTCGACAATAAAAACCAACTTTGGATTGGTACAATTAGTGGTTTGAGAGTGGTTTCGAGTGTAGATAGTTTTTTGACTGCTGGACAAATAAGATCTTCAAACATTATTATAGAAGAAGATGGTCTTGGTCAAGAACTTTTATATGAACAATCAATAACCGATATTGTTGTCGATGGTGCCAACAGAAAATGGATTGGAACAGCAGAAAACGGAATTTTTTTAATTTCTCCAAACGGTCAAAAAACAATTTATCATTTTACAATTGACGATTCTCCTTTGCCTAGCAATGCGATTTTAGATATAGATATTGATCAACGAACTGGTGAAGTTTTTATCGCTACACTAAAAGGAATGATTTCTTTTAAAGGTGTTTCTACAAAAGGTAAAGAAAATCTTGAAGAAGTTTATATTTATCCGAATCCAGTTAGGCCTGAATTTTCAGATACAGTCAAAATAAGTGGTTTATTAGACAAAGCCACCGTAAAAATAACCGATATCGAAGGCAGCCTAGTTTATGAAACTACTTCAGAAGGCGGAACAATAGAATGGGACACAACAGCTTTTGGTAAATATAAAGTTGCTTCTGGAGTTTATATGGTTTTTATTTCCGCATCAGATGGAATAGAAACAAAGGTGAAAAAATTAATGATAGTTCGTTAAATTAGATTATGAATTACTTTTTTAAACACTAAAAATGTTAATCAAAACCAGAGCAATTGTCATTTCATCATTAAAATTTCAGGAGAAAAGCCTAATAGTGAAATGTTTTACCTTTTCTGATGGGTTGAAATCTTATTTTGTTCGAGATGCATTTTCATCAAGAAAATCAAACCAAAAAATAGCTTACTTTCAACCATTATCAATTCTCGAAATCGAAGCTGTTCATAAAAATAAAGGAACATTAGAAAATTTCAAAGAAATTAAAATTGCTCAACCTTTTTATTCTATTCATTCCAATATTTTCAAAAGTACGATTGTAATGTTCATCTCAGAGATATTGCATAACTCTATTCATGAAGAAGAAAAAAATGAAAACCTTTTTATATATCTTGAAACAGCATTAGCTTGGTTAGACAATCATAATGAAATAGCTAATTTTCACTTGATTTTAATGTTAGAAATTACAAAATATCTTGGTTTTTATCCTGATATTAATGATTTTGTCCAAAAACATTTCGACCTAAACGAAGGGCGATTTTCTCTATTTTATGGTTCAAGTACATTATCAGAACATGAAACCAGTTTGTTTAAAAAACTTATTGAATTAAAATTTGATAACAACCAAAAAATATTTCACGTTATAGAAAGACAAATCCTTTTGAAAATTTTAATTGATTATTTTTCAATTCATTTAGTTGGATTCAAAAAACCAAAATCAGTAGAAATTTTAAAAGAAGTATTTAGTTAGCACTAACCTTAATTTTTAGCATGTGAAAAATACAAAATGGTAAACAAAATATATAATAAGAAATATCTGCACCGCTTTCGAAAAAAGTATTAACGAAACTAGTTTGAATTATCCAAAAAATATAATACAAACATATACTTAAAAATAAAACTAAACCACTAAAAAAAATAACATCATCTTTAGATTTACATACAAAACCAACTATAAAGGATAAAAAAATAAAAAAAAGTGTGTATTTAAATGGCATTAATACAGACGACTGAATTATAAATGGATTCATAATTTTAAAATCTTGTAAATGATTCCAAATAAAAGGTATAAATGTTAACGTAAAAGTTATAACAGTAATGAATCCAATATAAATTAATTGGATTAAATTTATATTTTTTTTATTTAATAAGTAGATAAATGTAATAATAAAAGGAATCACAAAAACGTTTCTAGTGGACAGAACTAAACCAGTACAAACACCAATTAATATTATATTTTTTTGAGTAATTATTGGTTGTTTTAAAATATACAATACAACTAGCAGTACCAACACTCCATTTAAAAAAACATTACTCCTACATACAATTTCCCATAAATAAAATAAACTCCCGCCAACTAAAAGCAGAACCAAAGTTTGATTTTTTAAAGAAATTTTATTTTTTTTAAGCAAATAGTAAAACAAAATTATACCCATTAACGAAAACAAACCTAACTCACCAATAAGATAAAAAGGTAATGCTAAAATAAAGTAGAATGGCATTGGTCCAGGAGGATTATTATGACAAGATTTAGCAAAATATACATATTTATCATTAAAATAATTGTCCCAATAAGTGGCAATTACGCTCCATCTATCAACATTTAAATCTTCGACAGGAACTTTTACAAAAACAAGAAACGAACTCAAAAAAAGAAATAATAAAATAAAAATATTTATTTTATTTAAATTTACATTACTGCGATCAATCAGATTTTGATATTTCCAAATTAGAAAATAAAAAAAAACTATTAAAATAGAAATCGGTAGGTAATAATTAGATACCCTGCTAATGTATTTAACTGAAAATATAAAATTTACAAAAAGAAAAATAAGCAAGCTTATGTTTTGTTTAGCTTTAAAATTTTCAAAAATCATTATTTAAAAAGTTTGGATTTGTAAATTTTTTTTTTACTTAAAAAGAATTTAATTGAGGTTAATAAAACTCCAATACCATATATTGTGCTTCTTTTAAAGTTTATTGAAGATGCATCATCAAAATATTTTGTTGGACAAGTTATTTCAGCAACCTCAAAACCGTTGTAAAAAACTTGAGCTAGAAACTGATTATCAAAAATAAAATCATCCGAATTTTTATTAAAATCTATTTTGTTTAAAACTTCTTTAGAATAAGCCCTATATCCAGTATGATATTCAGATAATTTTTGACCCATTAAAATATTTTGAAATAAAGTTAAAATACGGTTAGCAATATATTTATACATAGGCATTCCGCCTTGCAATGCTCCATTTCCTAAAATTCTAGACCCAATAACAACAGGATAAACATTATCTGCAATTAAATAGCACATAGATGGAATTAATTTTGGAGTGTATTGATAGTCAGGGTGTAACATAATTACAATATCTGCTTTAAGTTCTAAAGCTTTGTTATAACAAGTTTTTTGATTGCCACCATATCCAAGATTATTTTCGTGTTTAATTATATTTTTAATACCAAGCCCTTTAGCTATGTTAATAGTTTCGTCGGTGCTATTATCGTCTACCAAAATTACATCGTCTACTATATCGAATGGAATTTCACTATAAGTTTCAGATAATGTTTTACTTGCATTGTAAGCTGGCAAGACAACTATTATTTTTTTATTTTTAATCATATTAGAAAATAAATCAATATTTTCTTGCGAAAGTCGTTTTTTTTTTTTTTTAGTTTGTGTTAAAATTAACAAAAATATTAATTTAAAACTTTAACATTATGAAAAAATCAATTTCAATTTCATTGTTTGTGCTTTTTACAAATTTTATGTTTTCGCAGTTTACACCAACAGGAACATCAACTACAGCATCTATTTTTAGATCAGGTAATATTCGTTAATAATAAATATCTATGACATACGACAAACCATGAAAAGTATAAAAAGAAATACCAATAGGCAAGATTACTTTGAGTGTCCAAGTATTTATGTGTAAACCAAAATTTGAAAAAAAATAACAAATGAAGTTGCAAAAAAATTGTAATATTTAAAAATACATAAAAAACCAAGATTTACAATTACACTAAAGCAAAACCATAATTTTTTTAGTATTAAATTTTTATTGTATTGAGAAATTTTTAAACCCGAAGCATAATCTAAAAATGTTGAAAAAAGTAATAAAAATAAAAAACCTCCAATCCCAAAAGGCATAAAAAAATAACTTGAAATTAGCAATAATAAATTTTGCGATTTCAAATTATTTTTTGACATAAACCAGTATAAAACAAAAATCGTTGGTAAGAAAATAGCAAAAATTACAGAGTTAAATTGCTTTTTTAAATTTAAGTAATATAAAAAATAAGGAATTAAAAATCATAACGTATGATTATAAAGTTTAAAATGATGAAAAAAATATATTATGACAAACATAACAATGTTTTTTCAAATAAATAGTAACAAATAATCAAAATTAATAAACTAGTAACCCCAAAATCAGTAGATGTTTTAAAAGAAATATTTAGTTGGCACTAACCTTAATTTTTAACGCTCTCCAAAACACCTTTCAACAATCCATTAAAATCAAAACCATCTTTTTCTTCTTTCAAACCCATTCGAACAATAACCATATCGTGTGACGGAATTATAAAAACAACTTGACCTTGAAAACCATTACAAGAATAAATATCTTTTGGAGCATCAGGATAGCGTGAACTAAAATTCAACCAAAAGTGTGCACCATAAATACCATTAGCACCATTGGTTGGAGTTGATACATATTTAGCCCAACTTTCGTCAAATATTTGTTCGCCATTCCAATTGCCTTTGTGTAAATAGAGTAATCCGAATTTTGACCAATCGCGAGTTGTTGCCCAACTGTAAGACGAACCGATGAAATTTCCAGACATATCTTGCTCGACAACCATCGAATTCATTCCGATTTTATCAATCAAACTTGAATACCAAAAATCGATATATTCTTGATGGGTTTTAAATTGACTGCGAATAATTCCTGATAACAAATTGCTCGTTCCAGACGAATAATTCCAAGATTGGTTTGGTTTGCCAACAAATTGCTTGTCGATTTGGCATTTTGTAACATCTTCGGCTTGAAAAAGCATTTTGGTTGCATCAGAAATTTTGCCATAATCTTCTTCCCATTCCAAACCAGAATTCATTTGCAATAAATTATTAATGGTTATGTTTTTACGCAAATCGTTCTTCCAGTCGGCAATCGGAGCAGGTTTACTAATATCAATTTTCCCTTGTTTTTGAAGAATTCCAAAATAAGTTGCAGTTATGCTTTTTGTCATTGACCATCCCAAAATTCTAGAGTTTTTATTAAAGCCTTTATCATATTTTTCGGCAATAATTTTGTCTTTATAAATCACCAAAACCGAACGACTTCTTTTTATTTTTTGATTATTGGTGTCAAATGCATTTGAAACAGCTTTATTTAATTTATCATAATCAACATTTGAAAAAACAGTGTCTTTTGGTTCTAAATTCCCGTAAGGAAATTCCAAATTATTATTTAAAACCATTCTTTTTGGAACATCATAAGGTTTCGAAACATCAAAATCGTCATTGATTAAAGTCGCGCCCAAACCTTCACGATAAATCGCTTTTCGTTCTTTTAATCCATAAACCGATGCGGTTGCAAACTTTTCAGCATCATTAATTTGGTTTTTTGCTAAATCAATTAAATCAATATCGTTGTCTGTTTTCTCAATTAAATCTATTGAACGATTGTCTAGAAAATGACCCGATGCAACACTTTTTGCCGAAAATCCAGATATTAAATCGAGTTTAGGATAAGTTGTAATTCCAGTATAAACCAAGAAAACCAAAATAGCCAAACCTAAATATTTAAAAAACTTTTTCATTTGTGTTTATTTTGATGCAATTTAATGAAATTTTAAAACATATAAGTCATATAAGATAAATAAGAAAATATTAGATTTTAATTTTTTTGTAACTATTCAGCCTGCAATTTAGCGATAGTTTTAAAAGCAAACAATATATTTTGTCCATTTTTTATGCACGTATCAGTTACCGAACGAATGA
>JAYTMQ010000007.1:0-19943 GCA_043728355.1 Bacteroidota bacterium | reverse complement strand
GGATATTTTATATTAATATTACCTTTACTTGGGTTTGGATACAAGGCTATGAGTGTTCGATAATCTTCGATTGTTTCTACCGACAAGTTAGACACATTTATGGTCAAGTTCATAGTGACCGTTATGCCACACTCGTTGGTCATGGTGCAATTGTACACACCCGAATCGCTCAGCGAAACACTTGCAAAATTTAAAGTACCCGAAATTTGCAACGGCAAAACTGTATTGCCTTTTTTCCAAACAAAAGTAGTGGCATTGTCATTGTTAATATTATAATTAAAAGCTGTGCCGACTTCTGGCGCGAAAGTATTGACTACAAACTCTTGATATGACGGTTTGCGGCATATTTCTATCAGATTTTGCAAGCCGTAGACATTACAATTATTCACGCAGGTTTGTGTCATTTGGTTGGTTGACAAATTATATAAAAAAGGCTTTGTTTGATTACAAAGTCCAACTAAATTGCCTGTACTAGTTTTTAATAATGATATTGGACTTTCGAATGTTTCAAAGCCATTACTATCAGTATCTCCAAAATTAAATAATGTATTAATAGTGTTGGTTGCAATTGTATATTCGAACAGTGTACCTTTTTTCCAGAACTGCGCTGCTGGGCCTCCATTTTGGCAAACACCATACAACTTGCCATTGCCACCATCGATCAAATCTACTGGGTTTTCTCCCATTGTCTCTCCATCGAAATCTATTTTTTTTGTTAAAGTGTTGTTGAGTGTATTGAATTCGAAAAGTGTGCCTTTGCCGTATATACCACCACCTGCTGCAATGCCAATTAATTTATTTGGAGTTACTTCAACTAAAGCTCTAATGCTTAAACCATTGCTATAGTCGCAGGGGAGTTGATATACTTTCTGAATTGAATTACTGCTCATATCAATTTTAATGATTGTACCAGGGTTTATTTGTCCAACATAAATCACATTTGGGCACAATGCAACATCCATTGAACTCCCATATACGTGCCCATTTGCAGCTTTAACTAAAGATCCTGTAATAAAGTAATCTGCAACGCCATTCAAGTAAGTTACGCTATTATTGGCTAATTCTAATTTAAAAACTACATTGTTTGTTGCGCAATACAAAATACCCGGAATAGGTTCAATAAATTTTGTACTGTTTATGGAGTTTACAGCTCTTTCTGTTAGATTATGCACTACTCTGTATTTATTTAATATGAAATCATATTCATATAAAACACCGCGTCCATCATTATTTACTGACGTTGGACCTCCTAAATAAGTTGTTCCATAAATTTTTTCGTTTGATGCCGTGAAAAGCTCGCTTAGTGGTTTACTACCTTGCGTATTAGTAATAAATGAGTGAACAACCGACCCATTTTCACCATTAATACCATACTTTCCAATTAGACCTGCTGTTTGACTAACTGCGCCATCATCACCACCCCAAAGTTCTTTTTGTGCAAAAGCAAAAAAATTTGCAAATAGCACTGTAAGTAAAATTTTTTTCATAGTTGTGAAATTTATAAAAAACCTTTGTCAAAGCTATTTAAACGATGACAAAGGCTTATAAAAATTAATTTACTCAATAATTATTTGTCTCATTTCTTGTTTTCCATCTTTTATAAGATTGACAGAATAAACGCCTTGAATTAAATTAGGAATAGAAATTTTGTTTTCTCCTTTAACCAATTCAAAAGTACCCAATAGTTTGCCTGAACTATCGGTTACACTTGCACCAGCCGCTTGTTTTAAATCATCTACTTTTATAGAAAACTCGCCTTTGCTTGGGTTAGGGTATATGCTTATTCCTAGCAGTTTTACACCAACATTATTGATTGATAAACTTGGGCGTAAACCGTGTGTACCAACTGGATTGGCACAAACAAGTGTTGGTACGCCCACAACATTAGCACAAACCGAAGTTATTGCTGTACCATTGCCACAAATAGATAAGACACCAGTTGCAATAGTAATATTTGGTGGTAAACTCAGCGGATTTATTACGTTTCCATTTACAACCCAAGATGTTAGAGTACCGCAAGAAAGTGCATATTGGTCACAAAAAGAGGTACTTGAGTTTAGATTAGTATTTATTAAAATATAATTTATTGCTCTAACCGCTGCTGTACTATTGCAACCATTGGTTCCTGCTCTTACAACCGAGATTGTTACTGGTCCACTATTAATGCCACTAGGCACAAACGTTGGGGTACTGGTTGTTGCTCCTGCGGCAATTGTCCATCCTGGCGCGCCAGTAATGTTCCAAATATAACCAGTTGTTGGTGTACCAGCCACAGAGGTATCAACTTGAATAGTTGTAATTGGGGTTGAACCTTTTAAAACACAAGTTGGCGATGTTGCAAGAAAAACAGGTGCAGGTGGGCTGATGTTAAAAGTAGTAGTTATAAGTCCACCACAAGCAATTCCTTTAAAATTTACAGCAGTTGAAAAAGCATTTAATGTATATTGACCAACCGGCACATTAGCAGTCGAAACTATTGTGGGTGTAGTTGTGAAAGAATTAGGAAAACTAATAGTAAACGAACCCACAGTTGGCGTTGGTGTTATTGACCATCCTGTTGCATTTGCTGCTGCATTTGGACCAATTGAAAAACTAGTTGCCGTTCCTGCTGTGAAACAACCATTTGCGGGACTAATACTTATGTTATTGGTAAACGTTCTTACGATATAATAAACATAATCTACAGATGTGCAATTGTTGGTTACTTTTAATCGCAACTCACCTGGATTATTATCCAAAGCAACGTTCATTGTAACTGGAGTTCCAGCGACAAAACTTAAAGGCCAATTGTTTGGAGTTGTCCAGGTATAGGTCGTTCCAGCAGGTGGTGCGGCATAGGTAACTACCAAAGGGTTAACCCCAGTTTGAATACATATTCTATTGTCCAATCTCAAACCGCCTGATAACAATACTGGTGCCTGAGGCGCAACGCGAACAGATTTAATTACACAAGCTGTTCCAGTTGTTAATTGAGTTAAGTCAAGTCCACCATCCCAAGGATTGGCGCGCCCCAAACAACATTTTATAGTGAACGGAGTACTTGTTGTAGGCGTAAAAGTAACCGAGCTGCTATCTGCAGAATAATAAATATTTGATCCTATAACTGTTGATATAGCAGGTAAACCAGACCAATAATACTGGTCAAACCCAATATTTTCAGGTGTGTTGTCGCTAGCTACAAGGTCTATAGAAAAAGTACAAGGCACATTGGCAGTAATACAAGTTGGACCAACAATTACTGGTGGCACAACAGTGTAGGTTTTGTAAACATCAAATGACAAGGTTTGTCCGCTACACACTCCAGAGGTGTAATTTATAATAACTTTTCCTTTGCTTTTTGCCAATTTAGAAGCTACAGAACCTGTAACGCCTTCAAAAGATCGTAGGTTTTTATTGTAAGATTGAATGCTGTATGCAGACAAAGCACCCGCTGGCTGTATAGCTGTTGCTGGTGGAACATTGGTGGTAGTTATAGACAAATCGCCTTTTAAACTCCAACTGTTTAATGTTGTTCCTGACGGCGTTGTGCAACTAAATGTGCCACCTAAATAACCATCGGGCATGGTTATAACACCACCATTGCCAACTTGGTTCAAGGCTATCGAACCACCAGTGCCAGGCTCTTTGACCAAGCAACCTGTTGGCACAGTAACGACTTGTGCAAAACCAAAAGTTGTGCTCATAAACATTATTACAAAAAGTAATAATTTTTTTATATTTAAAATTCTTGACATAAAATTATTTATTAATTAGTTACAAATTCATATCTAAATGAACTTGTTAAATTTGTTTTTTTGCTAATAAATTTTATGGTGGACTGGGTAGGGTTAACAGTTTTGCGTTTTTTGTATCAAAAAATAACTGCTCCAGCCCACAATCTCTGATTGTCGCTTTTTGCAATTTAAGAAAATATTTTCGGTGCGTTGTGCGTTGTGCGATGTGTGTTGTGTGTTGTGCGTTGTGCGTTGTATACGCAGAATATTTTTGAAATAAATATGTAATTTTAAACATAAACTTATTTATTTTATGTAAATTTAAGAAAAATAATGTAAGAAAACACAATTGTTAATAAATATTTACGAAAATTAATTTTTTAAATAATTTAAAGTCATATTTGATTGAAAATTCAATTTACAGTTTTATTGGAAAAAAAATAAAAAGTTTCTATAATAATATGAATTTTTAAATTATTTTTGGTTATAATTTCTTCAAATTACACAAATTTTTAAACTTTTATGTTAAATCTTACCGACCAAATTAAAATCCAACATAATTTTCAAAATATTCCTCAAAGAATTGTTTCGCTTGTGCCATCGCAAACCGAATTGTTATTCGATTTAGGATTAGAAAAATCAATTGTAGCAATTACAAAATTTTGTGTTCATCCAGCACATTTTTTGAAAGAAAAAATTAAAGTTGGTGGTACAAAAAATCCTAATTTCAAAAAAATAAAAACATTGAATCCAGATATAATAATTTGCAATAAAGAAGAAAACAGCAAAAAAATCATCGAAGAATGTTCTAAAATTTGTTCGGTTTGGACAACAAATATAATCACAATTGAAGATAATTTTCAAATGATTTCGGATTTTGGTCAAATATTTAATGTGGAATTAAAAGCAGAAATTTTAAACAAACAATTGGCATTTGCCTTGAGCGATTTTAACTCATTTATTCAAGAAAAATTGATTACAAAAGTTGCTTATTTCATCTGGAAAAACCCATATATGGTTGTAGGTTCAAATAATTATATCAACGAAATATTAAGATTGAATAAATTTGAGAATATTTTTGAAAATAATGATTATGTTTCGAATCGCTATCCTGAAATTCTAATTGAAAATTTAGAAAATGAAAATTTAGACTTGATTTTTTTATCGTCAGAACCTTATCCATTCAAGGAAAAAGACAAAATAGACATTCATAAATATTCAAAAGCAGAAATAAAAATTGTCGATGGCGAAATGTTTTCGTGGCATGGAAGTCGATTATTGCTAGCTTTAGATTACTTCAAAAAACTTCACGAAAACTTATAACCAACAACTTACAACCTACAACCTTTTTTAATATCTTTACAAAAAAAACAAATTGATAAACTATACCATTTACGATAATAAAAACTCTAAACAATGGGTAACTTTTGTGCATGGCGCAGGCGGAAGTTCGTCTATTTGGTTCAAACAAATTCGAGATTTTCAGAAGCATTTTAATGTATTGTTGCTTGATTTGCGTGGTCACGGCAATTCGAATGAACAAATAAAGAAAGCATTTCAGAGAAAATATACTTTCGAATCAATATCTAATGATGTTCTAGAAGTGATTGATTTTTTGAAAATTCAAAAATCTCACTTTGTCGGAATTTCATTGGGCACAATTCTTATTCGTCAATTGGCAGAAACGCATCCTGAAAGAGTACAAAGTATGATTTTGGGTGGTGCAATCCTGAAAATGAATTTCAGATCGCAAATTTTGATGAAATTGGGTAATGTTTTTAAGTATGTTTTGCCTTATTTGGTACTGTACAAATTTTTTGCATTTGTAATTATGCCAAACAAAAACCACAAACAATCAAGGTTATTATTCATCAACGAAGCCAAGAAACTCTACCAAAAAGAATTTATTCGTTGGTTCAAACTAACAGCCGAAATCAATCCAATTTTGCGATGGTTCCGACAAGTCGAACTCAATATTCCAACTTTATATGTTATGGGCGAAGAAGATTATATGTTTTTGCCATCAGTTCGAAAAGTGGTTGAAAAACACTACAAATCATCAAAATTATTTGTTATTGAAAACTGCGGTCACGTTGTAAATGTTGATCGTCCATTGGTTTTTAATCAAGAAGTTATTGCGTTTATAAATAACAATTAAATTTATTAAAAAACAGCTCATATTATTTTATGAAGAACTTTATAATTGCAGCTTTAGTATCGATTTTATTGGGAATTGGAGGTTATTATTATTATATCAATTATTATTTACAAGACGATTCCAACGATGAATCAACATCAGTTTATAATACAGATGATTTAGTAGTTGCTTATGCGAGTGAGGCAACCGAAACAGAAAATAAATCAGAAGATACTGAATTAAAAGAATATGATACAAGTTATTTTGATTTAGAAAGTGTTATTGATGAAATGTTTCCTTTAAATGGTAGTTATGATTTAGATGAAGCAAGATTAAACTTTCGAAATTCGGGTATCGATGATATTACTCAATATTGTGTTAAAGAAAACAGTAAAAACAATGAAAAATTTATAGATTTTATATCCGAAACAAAAAATAAATTTTATAATCTGGTTTCAAATAGAACTTATAGAATTTCAAATGTTGATAAAATATTGAGTGGATTGTTGTTGAGTTATGAAGATTTGTATGAAAATGAGCAATTTGCAGAGCAAAAATTAAATTCGATTTATAAACTGATGAATAATAAAGATTCTAATCTAGCATCAGAATATTATAATGACATAGAAAAATATATTTCACCAGAATCATCTGAAATTTTTGAAAACATTAGATTTACTGATGGTTCTCTATTTACAAATGGCGATTTGGTTTGGTTTTATAGCTTTTGGGCAAGAAGAAATAACGAAGGCAATGCTGAACAAACTGTTGCTATTATAAGAGATGTGATAGAACATTATGAACCTGATATTAGAAAAAATTCTGAGGAATAAAAACAATATAAATTAAATATTTTCATGAAAAATTTTATTATTGCGGTATTAACTACTATTTTATTAGCAATAATTGGCTATTTTTGTTACATCTATTACTATAAAAAAGAAACATTTCAATCAGATAAATATAAATTACCAATAGATAATTCGAAACTTACAAAAGAAATGTTTCCGAATTATAAAATTATTGAAAGGCCAGTTACTGAAAGAGAGTTATTGAACAAATTTTTTAGTGATTATTGTTATCCTTTAGATGGTTCAAAATTATTTGAAGAAATAAGAAATACATATAAACATTGGTATAAAAAAACTTATAAAAAATACGATATTCGCAAAAATCCAGAAAAGATTACTGCTTTTTTTAAAAATCATAAAAAAGATTTTTACGATATAGTTTCTTACCGCAACTATCGCAATTCTAATATTGACAAAATCATAGAGTCATTATTAATTAGTTATGACGATTTATATAAAAATCCCGATTTGGCAGACAAAAATATGGAATCACTTTTCAAAATGATGAATAATGAGGATTCTAGCATAGCATCTGAAAATTATTATTCCGATATTGAAAAAATTGCTTCACCACAATCGCTTGAAATATTAAAAAATACTATAAATAAAAATGAAGTTAAGTTTAGGGATGGCGATATTGTTTGGTTTTATAGTTTTTGGGTAAGACGATTTAAAGAAGGCAATATCAATCAAACAATTGGAATACTTCGTGAAGTAAGCAACCATTACAACCCAGATTTTGATGAATCTGAGGAATACTAAAATAAAAATGCCAATGCTTTTTTTCAAAAACATTGGCAATCTTAACAAACTTAACTAACCAAAACTTTTTCTAACAATACAAATTTACTGCATTTAAGTAATTGATATAGTTAATGTTAAGTTATTTTTTGATTAATAAATTAAAATTAAAATTTTAATTTCTCAATTTGGATAATAACCTGAAATTTGCAACCTACTTTCGGTCTTGCAATGCAAAAACTTGTTTCAATAAATTACTGGTTCGAGAATTCAAGTCGGTTCTAATTTTCTTTTCTTCAATGGTAATCATTTTAAAAACTCCGTTTAATGCTTGATTGGTAACATAATCGGTCAAATCTGGGTTTACTTTGGTTACTAGCGGAATTGTATTGTATTTATTAATTAAGTTTTCCCAAATTTTATCGGCACCAACTTTCGTAAAAGAATTTTTAATCACAGGATTAAATTTTCCGTAGAGAGCGGTTGTTGTAGCACTTTGCAAATAACTCGTTGCTGCACTTTCGTTGCCCATTAAAATATTTTTTGCATCAGTAAAACTCATGTTTGTTATGGCATTTACAAAAATCGGAGTTGCCTCTTTTACAGCATCTTCGGCAGTTCTATTAATCGCTTTTAGACCTTCGTCGGCTAATTTTCCCATACCAATTGTTCGCAAAGTTTTGTCGACTTTTTGTAATTCGGCTGGTAATAAAATTTTGACAGCTTCGTTTCTAAAAAACCCATCGACAGCAGTTAATTTCGAAACCTGATTGGCAACTCCATTGTTCAACGCTTCTTTTAGCCCACCAGAAATATCTAAACCAGTTCCTGTGCCTTGCATTTGTGGCAATTGTTGCAAAACCTGATTCATTTCTGCACAGCTTGAGAACGAGAAAATTATTGCTATTAAAAATATTTTTTTCATAAAAAGTTTTGTTTTAGTGACCAAAAATACAAAATAATTTGTCATTTTTTTAGTTACATGAGTTGTAGCTATTAAATTAACCAATATGCTTTTAATTTTTTATCACTTTTATTGTTCGAATAAAATTGCTATTTCAAATAGGTTATAAAAAAGACTATCAATATTTTAAATTATTTTAGTTTTTTGTTTTGTGCGTATGTGTTAGTGGTCGCAAAGTCGGAGACATTTGCGCAGCGCACTAGTTTTAATTTACGAGCTTTTATTTTTTTGAAGACTTCGCAGAGCGGTTAGGTTTATTTTTATTAACTTTGTGATAAGTAAATTTACAAATTTTAATTTTATTACAATATGTACACATACAAAATACATTTACACAAAGAAGCCGAAGGCGGTTTTATGGTAACAGTTCCGATTTTACCTGGTTGCATAACTCAAGGTGATGATGTGGATGAAGCCATAGCAATGGCTAAAGAAGCTATTGAACTATATATTGAGGAACTAAAAGAAAGAGGCGAACCAATTCCTGACGATAGCAATACGCTTGAATATTCTTTAAATCTAGTTTCTGCATGAACCAATCATCTAAACATTTGATAAAGCTATTAGAAGCTCATGGTTTCTTTTTCAAACGTGCCAAAGGTTCGCATCAAGTATATTTCAACCCAACGAACAACATTACCGTTATTGTACCTGTTCATAGCGGTAAAGATATTAAAAAAGGTACTTTTCTTGCTATTCTTAAACAAGCTGGAATTGATAAAGAGGAAGCTTAGAAAAAACACCAATTAAGGTAACTTTTTGTTTCAAATTTCTGTTAATTTTTTCGCTAATTCATCATGTAAACCAGATGAATGTGATTGCTCATAATTACATATCCGTACAAAACCATTGACTTGTTTTCAATGCAATATTTCATACTTTCTATTACACAATGGCGATAAGATTTTCTTGTAAAAACATCTATCCAGTCAACAACAGTTGCTGTAACAAAATGTGGCAATGTATGGTCTCTAATTACATATCCTTCGTTTTGCATTTTTTATTTCAAATTTAATAAAAAACACTATAACTTTTTTAATTGTTGTAGTTTTTTGTTTTGTGCGAACGTGTTAGTGGGCGCAAAGTCTGAGACATTTGCGCAGCGCACTAGTTTTAATTTACGAGCATTTAGTTTTTTGAAGACTTCGTAGAGTTATTGTTGGTGTTACGTATTAAATTTCTTTTTCGAAAATATGCAAAGTGCCATCTCCGCCCAAAACATAAATTTTATTACCTGCAACTTGTGGTGGCTCTAATTTTAAATTACCTGGATTTACTTTTTCGAACCATAAAACCTCTAAAGTCTCAAAATCTAAAACTCCAACATGATTTGCTACAATTTGCGTATGATCTGTTGCCGTAAAATAAATCAGTTTTTCTTTTACTGTGGCACAAATAATACTAAGTCCATTTACTTCTAAACTATCGATAGTTTGATTGCGAAGTATATTTCCTGTTTTTGCACAATACTCATAGAAATGTGTTAGGTTTTTTGCATCTCCTCTAATTGAAACTATTTTTTCTTCGTTAATTAAAAGTTCTACCCAAAATGATGCAAAAGTATAATTATGGTCAGTTACTTGTAAAATTGCTCCATCGTTTATTGATAGCGCAATGAGTTTATTGCTATCACTATCTGGCAATCTATCTTCGGTTGTTAACCACAAATTCTGTCCACAAACACCCAAAACCTTGCGAATCGTGCCGTATTCGGAAAGGTTGGATTGCCATTGGTTAGCACCAATTATTCTATTAAATAAATAAATAGTATTTTCATTTGTATAACCTATTAAATTATTTCTTTCTATAAGATAACTTTGAAAAGAAATAATTTTATCTAAAGTAACTGCTTTGGTAAAATCATCAGCGTTAATAATTTTTAATACCCCGCTTTCAAAAGTTAACAAATAATCTTTTGAAATACAGGCTAATCCAATTTTGTAATTAACTTTTATTACTTGATTTACAGATAAATCAATATAGAAATTTTCCCAATTTATATCTTTGAACCAGAATATTTTTTGTTTTTTTGAAAACAAAAACATAATTGGACTACATTCAAAATTTAAGCCATTAATTTTTAGTTTTCCATTCTGAATTAAAATTAATTTTTCTTGCGATGCAAGAAAATCATTTATGTTAACTAATGATTTTAAATAGTAAAACATCATTTCACTAAAATAAAATTATAAAATGAATTTGAAGTATCAGAAACTATATCCTTAAATTGTTCTACAGGAGATTTTGTTGCAGTAACTGAAATATCAAACATATTTCTCAAACCACTATTCCCCCAAATCGCGTTAAACACATTGGTGCCTTTAGTAGTTAGTGCATTATTTTGTAACATCATGTTTTGAAATTTTTGTTTTATAGCGGTTTCTTTAATTTCGTCTGTTGCTCCTGTAATTTTGCGTTTATCAAACCAATATTCTAAATCTGATAATTTGGTAATTCCAACTGATATATAACTAATAAATTGTGAGAAAGAACCACTAGTACCAGCAACAACATTTTGAAAACCTGGACCGTTTATTTCCCACGATTTGCATTCTACTAATATACCATTTTTTTTCTTAATATCTACTACTTTTTCATTTTCTTCGTTATATTGCATTTCAAAACCATCAATCGTTGAAGAATTTAAACCTTCTTCTCGAAGAACACGTAGAGTAAATGCTGCTCCTTCTACATGATAAATTTGCGTGCCTTTTAGTCCTGTATTTCCTAAAAAACTTGCAAAACCTTCAAAATTACTAGCAAAATTACTTCCAAAATAGTCCAAATCTTTAATGTACTCATCCATTGGATTGAGATGAAGTGCTGCTAAGTTTACGCAAACTGAACAAGGAACACGTTTGTTTTTTTTAAATAATTCTTTGAGTTCTGTTGGTCCACCTAATGTATTTAAAGATTCGGCTTTAGCCGCACTCAACATCAATTTTAATTGTTCTAAAACCAACCAGTCTTTGCGGTAATTTAGCGTTGGTCTTGCAGTTTGCATGAAGTCCCAAGCCTCAATAATATTCACATCTATATTGGCAATGTGCGAACATATGGCTTTATCATTTGTGCAAGTTTCATCAATATCGGACAGCAATTGGTTGCCAAGTGTTATTGGCATTAGGTTTATTTTAGAAGCGATGGCTTGTAAGGTCGGCGAAATTTTTTTAATTGATAAAAGTTTCTTTTTAAATATTTTCTTTCAAAAATTCATATGGAATTTCGTAATTTTCTAATGGTTTTATAGGTAATAATTCCTTTGGTACAAGATTATTATTCACTTCAACTTCAATTCTCTTACGCCAAGCCAATTTAGCGTAGCCCAATGCCGGCAATGATATGTACTGGTTTAATATTGGATTATCGTTTCGCTTCTTGTGTATTTTTGGGCTTACCAATTTTTCTAATACTTCTTCCATCTTGGCTTTATCTCTATTATGCAAAGCTTTGTAAAACTCGTAATCGTCTTTTAAGCCTTCTTCTTTTTTGGGTAAGGATTTTAATGTTTTGGTTTCGATGATGTTTAAGTTCCTTTCCACTCCTTCGTTATCATTTGCCATAAAAAACTGAACAGTATTACACCATATTGGTAACTCGCCAATCGCTACCATTTCATTCATGCTCAAATCTGCATTTGCTCCTCGTTGGTAGCGTAACTTTGCATAGCGTTGGATTAATGGTTCGTTGTCACTTAAAATAGAATATGAGATTGACCTTAAACCATAATCAAGTAATCTGTTGTTATATTTTGTGATTTGTATTTCATCAATTATACTTGAAGTATAAAAATGCTGTTTCATCTCATTAATGTGATCGCTTTTTAAAGCATTTATTGATAGTAAAATATGGTAATAATTGAAATTACCAGAAAATTTCTTTCTACTTTCTTCATTGTAATCTAATTTTCTCAACCAAATTTTGGAATCCTCATTATGAATTTCAATTAACTCTTCAAGTGAAAGCATACTAGTAATTTCCGTGTTTTAAAAAGTTAACTTCACCAGCTGTCTTATCGACTGCAACTACATACTTTTTAATAAATTCAGGCTGACTATTAAGTATTTTTCTAGCTAGAGTAGTTTTATCTCCTCCAATATTAAGTAATTTTTCTCTTGCCATATAATTAATCCAATCGTCACTCATTTGAGCTGGTAATCCAGTTGAAGCAGGACTGTTTAAAACCACATTTCCTGTCGTTTTTAATTGCTTACACTCTACTATTATTATTTCAGTAGGATTTTCAAGTGTACCTTTAATGAATACTCCATCAAAGCCGTTAGAGCCAGTTTCTCCAAAATATTTTCCATCAATATATTTGTAGTTTTGCGATTCTAAAATATCTTTAACTAATAACTCTGTTTTGGAGCCACTCGCCACTCCATCTATCGCATTATCTCCATTTGTTAAAATGTCATCTAATAGAATTTTTTGATTTCCAGAAGAAGGCTTATATTTTAGTGCATCATCAAAAAGTGTTTTTCCAATATTTGTTTTATTTGCTCCTCCTGGTATTCTTGCTGTAAGGTTCTTAAATACAGATAAATCGAAAAGATTCCCCGTTCCTTGCACGTGTACAAAAACATCAGCATCTTTTTCGACAACTGTAAAAGTAGTGTTTTTTATATTACCAAATACATCTAAATATGGAATATTATCTAGGGTTTCTAAAACTACAGTACCTTCTGTTGTAGCGATGGTTTTTGCGGCAATAAATACATTATTTACTGTAAACTCTGCTAATTTAACTTCGCTATTCGCAAGTTTATATGCTAAATATGCACCTTTATTTCCTGTTTTTAGTGCGACGTATGCTAAACCACTATTAGAAGCACGTTGCATTAATTTTGCAATACTTTTAGGTATGGCTGCATACGATTTTAAACTGGCTTGAACAACTTTTAGTAATGTTGTTTCACCCTTAACTATAGCATTTGCCTCGCCAACACCAAAAAATAAACTTGCAATATTAAAAATTAATTTACCTTGATTATACCTAGCTTGATTAGAAATGGCAACAGTTTCACTCAAATACTCATTAAAAGAAGTTCCGATTCCTTCAAATGCTTTATTTAACAACACACTATCAGCCAATAAATCTGTCAATTCGCCAATGACTTTGCCCGTCTTGGTTCGTAAATCGAAGCAGGATTTTTTTAACCAAAAATCTACTGATGTTGGATCAATACATTTAATAAATGTAGCAATGTCATATACTCCTTTTCCCATTTCTAGGGCGCCATCTATAACACCAGAAATCATTGCTGGATCAATATTATAAGGTATAAAGGTTCCAGTCGGGACATAGTTATTGTGATCCCATAGACAACGTGGCACATAACCTTCCGTTTGAAGTTTGTAAGCTTCAATACAATTATTTATATAAAACCAAATAGAAAAAATTGCACTTTGTTCGGCTTCTGTAAAGTCTTTGGCTAACGAAATTTCATTTTTATCACACAATAAATATTTAATTGCTTTAGCTGGAATGCTAATGTTCGGTTGCTGTAAATTAGCAACTTTTCGATAAACAAGTACATATTCACAATTATTTGTAGCTGAATAAACTATAAGTTTAAAATCAATATTTCGAAATGAATTTTTATATTGGTTTTCATAAATTAAACCGGTTCCATTTTCTAAAAATTTTCCGTCAACATATTTATATATTTTATTGTCGATTTTAAACGAATACAATGTTCCATTTGCAAAACCACCATTAGCATTTGTATCAACAATTATCGAATTTTCTAAATTTGTCTTTGCACTTACCAAAAATCTAAACGGTAAATTGTTCGGCATTAAATAGTTAGATTGAACATCAATCTGCGCCCCACTCTCATCACTCTGAAAAATATACAACTTATCTTTCGGGTGACTAATTGTCTGCCAATCTTTGAATGGCAATTGTGTGCCACTATCATAATCCATGAGCCAAGGCGTGGTGCCAGAGCCTTGCGAATATTTGAATTTTTCCCAAGGGTGTTCCAACTCGAATGCGCCGTGACCCAATTCGTGGGCAATGACACTTGCAAGTCCAGAAACATCGTCGTTTTTGACTTCATTGCCAGTTGTTTGATCGCCAAAAACAAAACCAAATTGGCGGTGCAACGGCATGAAACCATTTAATTGTCGACCTGTCGGGCTAATGTTTTTAGTAACAAATATGTAATATTGATCGCTTTCGGCTGGATTTGCGGCTTTATAATCGTTTATAAATGCTTTTTGGTCGCTGGTGTAATTGGCAAAAAAGCCGCTTGAACCACAATCCATAGTTGTTTTGGTTGAGCTGTAATTTGCAGCTATTGTTGTGTTTAATGTTGCGCCAGTTCCTGAATAAATTGCCTTTAATTGGTTTGTTGTTTCTGCTGTAATTGTTGCTCCATTTACTGGAATCAATGTCACATTAACCGCGCCAACATCTTTTATTGGTATTGCAACCATAGCACCGACTACTTTTTGTTTTTGGTTGCCATTTTTGAGCAATGCAAGAACTTGGTCTTCGCCAACTGTTGTAAACGCTGGTACTTTAAGCAATCGCCTGATGGTTGTGCCATCGTTTGGTAAATTTTCGGCAACTACTTTTACACCTTTTTTATTGAAAATAAGGCTGTCAATTTTTACATTAGAATTAGTTATTTTTATTTCGGCAATGACATATTCAAACGACGGATTGCCATCTTCTTTGTTAATAACCGCTTTATAATACAACGGATAATCGTTGCTTTGTCCGTCTTTTATGGTTTTGTATAAAGCTTTTATTTTGGCTGGTGCCGATGAAGAAACGCCTTTGTCTTCGGCTGCAATACTTTCTTTTCCAGAAATATTACTTTTCTTGAAAGTTACTTGAATACCAACATTTGACAAGGCTGAAACAGAGCCATTGGCAGCAACATTCTCGGTATTTGTCGCAGACGGAATACCAATTCCTACACCAACCTGTTGCACTTGACCAGTTGGCGAAACGTTGTAAACGCTGCCATTGGCATCGGTAATTGTGGTCATTTCGCCAGTATCGTGGTCATAGGTCATGCCTGTTTGACCAGTGGCAGGATTTACAATAACAATTTGTCCGTTAACGACAGTAATATTTGTCGCCGAACCAATTACAAATGGCACCGAATGAGTATGAACATCGATAGATTGTTGAAAAACATCAAGAACATTTTCGACTTGATCGACAATTACATTAATATCGGCGATATTAGACCAAGTTGGATCATAAACTGCTTTTACTTCGCCTTGCAACAGTTTTTTATCGGTATTTAATTTTATATCATTAAACAATACTGCCAGTCTAATGCTGTTTAAATAGGGTGCTTTGGTCCAACCTTTTCCAGAATAAGTTCCTGATGCATTGGTCGATTCGGTTACATGAACCGGAAAATCGCCTGCCAAAAATGTTTCGCCTTCGCCCAAATTGCCATTATAAAGTTGCTGATTGCTCAAATCGATATCTGGCGAAACGCCACAGTTCACAACATTCACATTGTTAGCGGGTTGCGTAAATTCGTTAGTATTCGAAAACGTCAAAACATTGCCTGTGCAATAACCGCCAACTCTAAATTCATAAACTGCAAGTGGCTCTAAATCATACAGTTTTACTTCGTTGGTCGTGGCCTCAATGTCAAACCATTGGTTGGTATCTTTTTTTCGATATTGAACAATGTAATTCAAATGATTCGGATTGGTTTGCCAAGTAATTTTAACTTGACTGTTCGACAAAGCCTCAGCCAATACAAAAGTTGGTTTGTCGCAATTGCCTTGAAATATAAAATCATAAATCTCGCTGTAACCATTATTCTGAAAAGCGGCTGTATCGCCAAAACCCGATTGCGTTTTTGCCTGAACACGCCAAGCATATTTCTTGCCAATCGTAAGCAATGGCTGGCTTGGCCCGTATAATAGAATGGTGTTATTGGTCGTTGCTTGAAACAACGGTGGCGTGACTACAAATGCATAATTAGAAGGTGCTTGGTTGTCTTGCAAATCGACCAATGTGTATTCATATTCAATATTCGTAGCATTCAAATGTCTTGGTGTCCAAGTAAATACAATATTTTGCGGGTCTTGTGACGGAATATTTTCGTGGTTGCTTGGTAAGTTCAAAAACGGCGGATCATTGACTATAAAATAGGCCATTGCGCACGATTTTTGCGAAATCTTTATTTGTGTGTTGTAGTCAATTATCTCAATACAAAACTTATACAAACCTTGCGGCAAAGAATTGCTGTAAACAATTGGGTTTATTCCTTGCAAATTTTCTAGTCGAAAATAGGCTTCTAAATCTACATTAGTCAATTTTAATGATTCTCCACCATTCAAATACAAAGGTTGGTAACCGTTAATTATTGGTGTTGATGTAGCTTGAATGTTGTTTCCTTCGATAGAAAGTTTCAACTGAATTTGTCTTTGACTTACAGTTAAATCACTTGTAAACAAGTTGGCTACAAATTTTTCATTCAAGGTTGTCGAATAATCCGAAACTGTCGTTAAATAGGGCGGAACTAGTGTTGTATTGACTTGTACAGGATATATTTGTGCATTAATCGCTGTACTACAAATGAGTAGCAAAAAGTAATGGTATATTTTTTTTAGTTTCATGTATTTTATTTTACCGCGAATTCGAGAGTTTTTTAACTTAATTTTTTTATTGAGAATCTAAGTTTTTTTTGCAACAAATTCTAAAAATTTTAACAAATTTTTTCATGATGAATTAATGATTTTTCAAACTTGAAATACTACAACTTCAAACTTGAAACTTGAAACCTGAAACTTTCCAACTTTTAATCAAAACTGGCTATGTAATTTTTAAAATAATAATCTGCAATTTGAATTTCCAATTTATTGATTAATTCTTCTGGTTTGTTTTTTTTCAAAAATAATTGATAATAGTTTTCTTTTTCTTTTTCGAACAAGAGTTGCATTTCGGGTTTGTCTAAAAAACTTTGCGCTGTTTTTGTTGCAGCAAGAATTGTTTGCAAATTAAAATGAGCCAGTCGACCTTTATCTCGTTTATTTAGTTCAATTTTATTGTCTTTAATGTATTTTTCGATATCAGAAAAATCTAGATTTTTGTTATCTTCATCTTCTATTTTAATTTTATATTTTCTTGAAAAATATTTGCTTTCAAACGATAAACCTCCAACTTTTACATCACTTTTTAGTTTTAAGTATGCCGATTTGCAAACTGCTTGATATTGATTATCAAATATTACAAATTCTTGCCATTTAGTATCTAAATCTTCTATTTGATCAATCAGATTTTGCTTTGCATTTTTTAAAGAATCTTTATCTTGAGTATTTGTGATTGTTGCAACCGTTTTTGATAGTAATTGTTTTTGAGACTCGATATACTCATTAATACTTGGGTTTAAACTTCTTTTTCTGCTATTTATGGTGTCAAAAATAGTTTTGAAAACCAATTGTGAATTTCCTTCTATCTTGACATCATTAAATTCAGACTTAACCAATTTCGCTTTTTGACTTTCTTGCTTTTTCTTCAATTCTTTTTCTGATGTTGATGTTTTATTTTTAGCTTTTTTGCCACTAAAATTAAAGCCATAACTAAAAACAACTGTTAATTCGTTAATATCAGTTGCAACAGTATTATTGCCAGACGCATTTCGTAACAATTGCGAAGCATTCATCGAAAAATTATGATGGTCGGCATAAACATAACCCATATTAAACCTAAAATTTATATTGCTACTACTACTTTGTTGCAATTGACTCACATTATAAGCCGATGTAAATTGTGTGTTTAATTTGTCTTTAAAAAACTTTTTATTCACACCTATATTTGGCCCAAATGTTGTAGAATTATCTCGACCAATGGTGTTTAATGTATAATTTAGCGAAGTTGAAAAATTCCACATCGATTTTACCAAACCATGATTGTAACCTGCATTAAAATTATGAAAAGACGACAATTGTCCTGGTCTAATAATTCCTGCTTGCTGGTTTGCCACTTGGTTGAAAGAATAATTAAACAAAATATTTTTTTTTTAGAAGTTTCGTTAGGTTTAAAATTATAATTCGAGTTTAACGAAGCATTTTGCGACAATTGACGATAATTTAATTGATCGATATTGTTTAATTGTGGTTCAGAAATATTGATTTGAAAAAACTGATCTGGATTGACATTTGTAGTCGTCGATTGGTTCGAATAAGTAAAATTTGTAATCAATTGATCAGAAAATTTTGCTGTTGCATTCATACTTCCTACAAATCGATTGGTACTTGTACTTTTTTTATTGTCTAAATTGTCTCGTTGAATACCAACATTCAAAACCAAAGTTAATTTATCTTTTAAAAATGGTCTTGAAGTATTTATCATGATATTTTCAAGATCATTCGAGAAAAAATAAGCACCCAAAGTTTGATAATTTGGGTCGATTCTTTCATAAGATGTTCCTAAAATCATTTTATTGAGTTTGAAGTCAAAGCCAACTTTTACAGCCGAAAAATTTTGTGCCGATGTTTTATTTTTTAAAAACAAGCCTGACAAACCTTTCTTAGATTCAGAATTTTCAGCTCGTAAATCTTGATTTATTGTCGAATTAGAATATTCTGCCGATAATTTTAAAACTTTCGAAACTTGCGATTCGCCAATTAAACCAATTACCAAATTTTCTTTCGGTTGTACATTTTTCTTATCGGGCACAATAGCAATCGAATTGATTTCGTCTTTGGCATAAAAACTGATTACACCAATTTTATGCTTCTGATTTTCGTATGCTAATTTTGTTCCATAACCCATTCGCTTAAAAGCAGGAATAGTTTTCGGATTGTCATCATCGTCTACAGCTTTGAGCAATCGACCATACATGGCAGAAAACTTCAAAGGCGAATTTGGATTCAATTCAACTCCAGCTCCTGTAAATTGATGTCCAGCAAGCGTATATGGAGAAAAAGTCATATTAACATCACCTAAATGTACAGTTGCCCATTTGTATTTTGGACTGATACTGATTCTATTTAAATCAAACGGAATTTTATAATCTAACTGGTTTCCCGAATTGGTAAAATTGTAACTAATTGGCATCGTAAAAGAGTAAAATGAAAAATTCAAATTTCCTGTTAAATTATATGTAAATGCTTGTCTATCATTTCTATTAGATTCAAAAAAAGTTGACGTAGCCGACAATCCTCCACCAATTTTAAATGGTTTTCCTTTAAAAGAGCCAAAATCTATTGTTTGTGCGCTCATAGAAATGGTTAATAAAATGAATAATAAGTTGCAACCTATTATTTGGATATAAGTATTATAATTTTTTATCACGTATCAATTTTCTCACAACAATTTATTGTTGCTTATTTCTAACTAACAATTATTTTTTTTAATTCAATATTTTTTAAAAACACAATCATTTCGATCATTTTTTTTACCACAAAGTGCACAAAGATTTTTCACAAAGTTCACGAAGTATTTTTTTTATTACTTAATATATAAGTCATATAAGTTTATGTCACATAATGTAAACTCTAAACTCTATTTTCTATTTTCTATTTTCTATTTTCTATTTTCTATTTTC
>JAYTMQ010000006.1:0-5157 GCA_043728355.1 Bacteroidota bacterium | reverse complement strand
TTTTAGATAACGAAACTGAGCGTGGAAAATATATTTTGACCGGAAGTAGTAATTTTTTATTGAACCAAAACATAAGTCAAAGTCTAGCAGGAAGAGTTGGTTTTCTTGAACTTTTGCCGCTGTCAAATAAAGAAATTCTAACCTATTTCGATAAAAAATATTCTGTTTGGGAAATGATTTTTAAAGGTGGTTTTCCTGAAATTTGGTTGCAAAACATTAATCCTAGTTTTTATTTCCCGAGTTATATTCAGAGTTTTATTGAACGTGATATTCGGCAATTAATCAATATAAAGAACCTAATTTTATTTCAACAATTCATAAAACTAGTAGCAACTCGTGCTGGTCAAGAATGGAACAGTTCTCAAATTTCTAACGATTTAGGTATCGATTCTAAAACAGTTTCTGCTTGGTTGTCGTATTTACAAACTGCTGGAATTGTTTATTTATTGCCACCGTATTATGCAAATTTTGGAAAACGTGTAATCAAACGTCCAAAATTATACATCACAGATACTGGAGTTTTATGCAGTTTGTTAGGTATTCAAAATGAAATTCAATTAGAAAATCATCCGCTGAAAGGTTCTATTTTCGAAAATTTTGTTATTCTTGAATTTTTAAAAGAAAAAAACAGCTCATTAGAAAACAGCTCTTTTTACTACTGGAGAAGCATTAGTGGTGTCGAAATAGATTTGATAGTTGAAAAAAACGGTGAATTAATTCCAATAGAAATAAAATCAGGAACAACTTATCAAGAAAAATGGTGGAAAAACATAGTTGATTGGCAAGTTTTCTCTAAAAATACAAGTCAAGCAATAATTGTTTATGGTGGTAATGAAAATCACGATTTTTCTGATGGTAGAAAAGTAATTTCTTATAATTCAATCACAATATAAAATACAACTAATTCGGAATTGCATTACGAAAAAGTAAAATTATCCCAAAACCCAATCAACAACCAAATCGCTATTCCACTCAAAAAACAAAGGCAAACGAATCAAACAATCACTTCAAAACCTTCCAATAACCTGTTTTCTCGTCGCCAATTCGTTCTAATCTTTTGTTTTTTTTCAATTTCTCGATGGTTCGCAGTATTGTGCTTTTTGAGACATTAATCAGTTTAGATAATTGCAATATTGTAATTTCGGGGTTTAATTTTATTTGTTTTATTATCAATTCAACCCGCACATCTGTTTGGTTAATTTTCCAACGACCCGTTTTTTCGTCGCCAATTCTTTCTAAAGTATTGTTTTTTTTAAGTTTTTCAATATTTCTTAAAACAGTACTTTTTGATACTGCAAGCTGAATTTTTAATTCAGTAATCGAAATTTTATTGTTGGATTCTATTATTCCCAAAATAGTTTTTAATCTATCATCGGTGTCATCATCGGTACCATTATCGGTGTCATCATCGGTGCCATCATCGGTGTCATAAATAGTTTTTTTTGGATTTTTATCTATTTGTTTTTCAATGTTTTCTATCGAATTGTTTTTTTTATCGGTGTCATCATCGGTGTCATTGTTGTTGTTATTATTGGTGTCATTGGTGTCATCATCGGTGTCACTGTTTTGATTTAATAGTTCATTATAAACTACAAATATTATTCCATCCGACGATTCTTTTAACAAAGGTGCAATAATGCCGTGATTTTTACAAAGGTCGAATATTCTTTTTATGCCAGATCCAAATCGTTCTATTAATTTCACTTCTTTAAATGCTCGAGCTATTAATTTATTTCGAGATTTAGAAGTGTAATTTCCTGTCAACAAATCATTTATTGTGAAATTACCAAATAAAGTTCCTGGATTATAAAACTCAATTCGGTTGTCAAAAATTTTAATTATCGACGCATTGCTGTTTCTGTAATCTCGATGCACTATCATGTTGATTACAATTTCTCGAATGGCTTCCAACGGATAATCAAATCGTTCTATTCGTTCTGGTGCACCTGTTATGATGTATTCGACCATCAAATGTTTTTTGATGAAAGCAATTACGTTTTCGACTTCGGTAAACAAATCGGTATTTAACGAAATGGCATCAATAATTGTGGTTTCGCTCTTGAAACGTCCAACTTGAATGTCACTTATCAAACAATAATCTTTGGCAAATAACAAATAAGCACCTAAGGTAATTTGTCCGTCACGAATTAATTCTATTTTAGTCAAAAAATGAATCGGATCGTTGTCGATAATTACATCGGAATTGATTTCTATCTTACGAATAAACTTTCTAACCTTATCTAAATCAATATCGTTTAAGTTATGGAAAGGATCTTTGTAAAAATCCCAACTGCTATTTAATGTTCGCAAATGTTCATTAGAAATTTCGTCAACTGACATTAAATGGTTAGAATTGGCAATCCGTTTCAAGTGTTTTTCTTGAACAGAAACTGGTTTTATTGGGTATTCATCGATTTTTAGGGCGACAATTTTTTTGTTATTAGACTCAACAATAAAAACTTCGGGAACAATCGTGAAATTGGTTTTCGATTTAATCTCGTTAATCCAATTTTGAACACTTTCGTCATTCAAATCGACACCGATAATTTTAGCACTCGATGAAACACCAATCAAAACATAACCACCAAAACTGTTTGCAAACGACACTAAAGTTTCAATCACCTCTTTGTTAAAAGTAGATTTGAACTCAAGGGTTTCGCTTTCTCCAGAGTTAATTAGATTTAAAAGTGCGTTTTCGGTCATTTATAATTAATTCTATTTGAATAATATGTAAAACTAATTTTTATTTTTTGAAAAAAAAATGATTTTAAAAATCCTGACTATTTGCAATCGCATTCCGAATTAGTCAAAATTATTCTAAATCCCATCAACAACCAAATCGCTATTTAACTCAAAATACAAAGGTAAACGTATTAAACATTCAGAAAATTTATTGGTTTCGAGTAACATTTAACCATCGGTACTTGGCAGAAAAGTTAGAGTTTTAAAATTAACACAAATTTATTTAAAATCTTGCCTGCCGATTATTGTTATAATTTCGACAATATTTTGATTTTCTATTTTATAGTAAATAGTATCAATACCACAAACACAATATCTGTATCCGATTTTAATGTGATTAGCAGCGGGAAATAAATATGGGTTTTTGGCAATTCTATCAAAACAATCAAAAATCATATCATAATAAATATCGGCTTGATTCATACCGAATTGTCCAAAACCGTATTCATAAATTCTAACAATGTCTTCTTCAGCATCTAATGTTAGAATGTATTTATACATTCAATTTTGTCTTAATTTTGTCTAATAATTCTTCTTTATTAGAATTGCTATAACCGCTTTTTTCGGCATTAAAAACTTTATTTCTAACAAATTCGTAATACCTTTCTTGAGATCGTGCTTGTTTTATTAAATAATTAACCGCTTCACTTTTACTACTAAATTCTTCGGTGTTTACTCGGTTTTTCAACCATTCATCATTTGGAGCAGTTAATGAAATACTTTGTCTTGTCATGATTGAATAATTTTGGTGTAAATATACACCGAAATTTTAAATTTAATAAAAATTAAATCTGATAAGGATTTAGAACAATGATTCCTTTAATGCTTTTAAAATCTACAACATTTCTCGATACTATTGTCAAACCATAAACCAACGCTCTAGCAGCAATAATTGCATCAGGAAGTTTAATTTTATGTTTTTTTCTGATTTCAATACAAGCATCTACAATATTATTTGATAATTCTAATACAATCGAATCATTCATAAAATCTGTAAGTAATTGATAATGATTTTCAGGTGCATTAAAACCTAAAACTTCAATTTTAGTTATAATGGAGACTTTTGGAACCTCATCAATTATTGAACTAATAAAATCCATTCCAGAATTTGGAATTTTTAATCCTAAATAATCAATTACAGAATTAGTATCTATTAAATAACTCGATTGTTCCATTCATTTCGACTATCGGTTAAATATTTTTGTAAATCATCAGCAATGTCAGAAGGTAATTTCCCAGCATACTTTTCTGATATTTTTTGGTTAGTTTCTGTTTTTTTTTTGAAGTACTTTTATAATTTGTAAATCCTCCAAATCTTCTAAAAACCGATAAGCTTTTTTATTATCAATTCTAATTAGTACTGTTTCCATTTTTAATTTATTTTATGTAAAAATACAATTATTTAATTAATTATCACATCAACAACCAAATCGCTATCTAACTCAAAAAACAAAGGCAATCGAATCAAACAATCCGAAAATTTATCGGTTTCTGGTAAAGTTCTGCCATCATGCTTGTTTGAATAATAAGGACTGGAATGCAAACTCAAATAATGAAAAACGGCAAGTATATCTGCTGATCGAAGTTTATTGATAATGGCTGTTCGTTGTTCCAAACTAGTACATATTAAGAAAAACATATGGGCATTGTTGGTAGCGTAACTTGGTATTGTTGGTAACATTACATTATTGATAACTGCCCAATCATTCAATTTTTCGAAATAATTATTCCAAATTTCCTTTCTTTTTTCTTGAATTTTTTTGAGATTTTCGAGTTGCGCCCACAAAAAAGCTGCCACAATTTCTGATGGTAAAAAGGAACTTCCAATGTCTACCCAACCATATTTATCGACATCGCCACGAAAAAAAGCAGATCTATTGGTACCTTTTTCCCAAATCACTTCTGCCCTATCACAAAATTGCTCGTCGTTAATGGCTAGCATTCCACCTTCGCCAGAAATGATGTTTTTAGTTTCATGAAAGGAGAATGCTGCTAAATGTCCTATTGAACCTAATGCTTTTTTGATGCCATCTTTCCCTGTAAAATAACTGTCAATGGCTTGTGCAGCATCTTCGACAACGAACAAATTGTGACGTTTGGCAATATCCATAATCACGTCCATGTTGCAGGCAACACCAGCATAATGAACAGGAACAATTGCTTTGGTTTTTGAAGTAACTAAAGATTCTATTAAATTTTCATCAATATTTGGATGGTCTTTCCTTGAATCGGCAAAAATAATTTTTGCTCCACGTAGTACAAAAGCATTTGATGTTGATACAAATGTGTAACTTGGCATAATAACCTCATCGCCTGGCTGAATATTGATTAATATTGCTGCCATTTCCAGAGCGTCTGTGCAAGATGTTGTCAATAAACATTTTTTGAAACCATAGTTTTCTTCAAAAAAAGTTT
>JAYTMQ010000005.1:0-25268 GCA_043728355.1 Bacteroidota bacterium | reverse complement strand
GCTCAGTAAGACAAAAAAAAGTTATTGAAAAAAGTTCCAAACCAAACCAAATCGGATCATAAAATCTCGGTATGGATAATTTGGAGCGGTTAAATAATTGCTTTTTGTAAATAAAGTGTTGACGTGTTCGGCAATAAAAAATATTCGAGTTTGTCGAATTCGACCGTTTACAAAAAGATCTATCATTGGAAAAGCACCAATTTTTTTTGTTTTTTGGACATAAAATTCTCCTAATACTGGATTGTAATCGTTTGCGAAATGTTTAGAAAAATAGTTTAGTGTCAAACCAGTTTGCAAAAACAAAGCTCGTTTGAAAAAGAAATTAGAGTAATAAAATGTGTTTCGAATTGTAATGCCTGGCAAATTCAAAATTTTGGATTCTTGTTTTACTTCTTGAAAAAGTAAGGTATTGTCTAGAGCAAAATCTCTAAATCTGAACTCTTTATTAAGTTGCAATGATACATAATTTATTGCCGAAGAAAATTGTTTTGGTGTTATTTTTTGGGTAATGGTATCGTCATTAGAAAAGTACAAATAGTCATTTAGATTAGTGATATTTATAATTGCATTGACATATTTTGTAGTAGCATTAAGCTTTAATGAATTAATTTTTTCGTTATTAAAGTTGTTTGACCAATTGTAATTTTTGTAACTGCTTTGGTGCAAAACAAAATTATTGTTAGGTTGTTTGCTTATGTTTTGATATTGTATTGTGAAAATATTGTCTTTGTTTAAAGAATATTTTATATTAGCATCAATAGTAGAAGTCGTTTGAGCTGTAATTGCTTTTGATACTAAGATATTTGCTAAATATTTATTTCTGTTGTATTCGTAAAAACCACCAAAACTTTTAATTTTGTGAGACAAAACTGAGGGAACAACTTTGTCACTGAAAATTAAAACTTTTTGATAAAAAGAATTGTCTCTAAAATCATCAACGAAAAATTGAATTTTTCCAAGTTTTTCGTTTTTGAATGACAATCCAATTTTATTATAAAGTTTATTATAAAAAGTAGAATCTATGATTGTTGCAGATTTATAAGAATCTCCGAATTGTGAATTGAAATTTACTTTTTCAGTATTTTTTACAGTAAGTTGATTGAATTCAAAAAATTTATCTTCGTAATTAATTTGATGAAAAACATCTAAATAATTGTCTTTGGATTTTGAATTAATTCTATAACTATGGTTCAGAAAAAACCGCATTCCTTGCAATAATGATTTGGCATCGTTTTGGTTTACAGCAATTCTTGGTCGCTCATTGAAGTTGGAATCTCCAGATTCGAAATCGTTTATGTTTGTTGCACCGCCATTTTCTCCATTAGAAATATCTTGTCTTGTGAAATGGAAATTGGCTTTATATTTATCATTTTTAGTTGAATAACTTGTTGTAAAAATAAAATTTCCTGAACTAGAAAGTTGGTTGATGTATTTGCCAATTGAACGCAAACCTCTATAAGAAATAGAAAAATTAAGTCTTTCGGAAAGGTTAACAGCAATTAATGCCTGTAAATTTTGACCTTGTTCCATAACTGATTTATAATATAAATCGGTTAATGGTGTTGCAACTGAATAATAATTTATGTCTTGAGCATTTAGAAAATTAAATGTTTTGGCTCTGAAACCTATTTCTGGTAATGCTGAAAAATTATTTAATCCAAAATTTAATGTATTGTATGTTTGTCCTTCGTTTGCAAATGGCAATAGTCCAAATGTATCTTTTTGTAATTGATTGAATTTGTACAACTTTTGGATTGTTAATGTTGTATCAACATAAGTTGTGTCGTTATGGAGAGAAATTATTCTGTATTGGTCGTACTTGGCTTTTGGTTTGTCTTTGCTTCGGTCGATTAATAATGATTTCTTTTTTACGGTATCTTTAATTTGATTGTCAATTTGCGAATGACAAATAAAGTTTATTGTTAAGAAAATTGACAAAAAGAAATATTTCATAGTTTAAAAAATCTATTGCAAAAATACACAATTGGTTTGTTATAGAAAATATAAAGTTTTGTTTTTTAATCTATAGTTTGGAGTTGGAAAATCTTTAAATAAAAAACCACCAACTTTCGTTGATGGTTTTAAATATTAATTCTTATTATAATTATTGTTTTACAACTTTTACTACTGAAGTTTTACCTTCGTTGTTTGTAACTTTTACCATATAAATCCCTGAATTGAATTCTGCAATGTTTAATTCCACGTTTGATAATGTTGCATAAATATTGTTCAATACAACTTTACCTAATAGGTCAGTAATTTGAACTTGGTTGATGTTTTCACCAGTTAAATTCAATTTGTCTGATGTTGGGTTTGGAGATACTGTGAATAGTTTGTCAGAAGAGAATTGAATTGTTGGTAGTTGTGTGCCAACATATTTAAAAATACCGCCAACTGAAGTTGAAACGCAAACACCACTTGCAAGTCCTTGGGTATTATCAAAAAATTCTAACCAAGAAGGATTATTAATATTCTTAGCATCACCCAAGGTGTTTATGTCAATCCAATTTAAACCACCATCAATAGAATAAGAAGAACCGCCTGTACCTAAGTCTTGATCTATACCAGAACTGACATATGTATTAACAGTACCTTTTACAAAAGAATTTGTGCCTCTTCTTATAGGTCCATTAGGAATTCGATCAATCCAAGTAACTCCTCCATCGGTAGTTGTGTATAATCTTGGAATTGTTGTATCAACATCAAAAGTTGAAGGAATTAAAATACCATTATTTTCGTCTTTAAAGGAAAATTTACCCCCTCCAGCACCTGAAAAATCCGTTAAAGGAGTAGAATTAACTGTCCAAGTTACACCCTTATCAATTGATCTGTATATTCTACCTGTGCTAGTTCCGAAGAATAATGCATTATCAACACGTTCAAATACTCTTGTGTATGCAGCTTCTGGCCCAGCTGCAGGCGGTATATTAGCTGTTGGAACTCTTGTCCAATTTACACCTCCATTTAGAGTTCTATAAATTTCATATGGACCCGAGTTGTTAGGGTTTGGATCTCCAACAACAATTCCTTCATTAGCATCCCAAAAGGTTACAAAATCAGGAAATGCATCTGCACCAGTAAAAGTAGCAGTCGGTTGTTTAATCCAATTTGCACCAGAATCAACAGTTTTATAGACACCTCCAAGATTACCAGCGACTGGTGTAGTACATACAAATGCAGTAGTACCAGATATGGCTTCAATAGAACCTAATCCATTTAAACCTCCAACATTAATTACACCATTTGTCCATGTGTTACCACCATCCGTACTTTTAGTAAATTCTCGAATAACGTTTGCTGGAGCAGCCCCATCAAAATAGTTTGCCCAAATATTATTTGCATCAGCATAAGATATTTGTTGAATAGCTCTATTTGTTGCTCCACCGGCAACTTTTTCTTGCCAAAAAACTTGGGAAAAAGAAATAGTTGATATGCTAATTAGCATTAATGAAATAAGTAATCTTTTTTTCATAATAAATATAGTTAAAGTTAATAAAAAACAAATGTAAATAAAAAAAACAAAATAATCTAAAAATTTAAAAAATTACCATAATCACTTGTGTTGTCAATACCCGTTTTCGTAAATTTTAATATTTGTTTTTTACTCGATGTAAGTGTTAAATTGTTATAAATTCCATTAAAAACCTTAACTGAACCGTCAGGAAATCTTAAAATAGCTCTATACTTTAAGTCAATTGGGGTTGTTTCAATTGTATTTGCATTTATAGAAAAAACGTAATCCCCAGAACTAAAAGCGTAAGCTGCATTTTGAGGAATAACATTACCAGTAGAGGTTTTTTTTGCAGATTTAGTAATACTATATTCTCTAAAAGTTGTTGCTGAAGATATTAAAAACTCATTACCTGAAGGAACAGTAACGTAACAATTTAATTGATTTGGAGTCACTTTGTTTTCCCAAACAATACGTACAAGTAATGTTTTACTATCCTCATCAGGAATTCTAGTGCTTCCACCAAATCCAATTGTCAAAACGTTAGAATCTAAAGTATACTGTTTACCTAAAATAGGATTTTCTAAATTGATGGCTGTTAATTTCAATGTATAAGTACTGTCAAAAGTACCACCACCTCCACCGACAACGATTTTACCTGTTGCAGAATTTTGTCCTGGTAAAACATCTACTGATGCCTTGCGCACAGATCCACTGATTGTAGTTGTAGTTGCTTCAATTGTAACTTTACCTGAAACTAAAGATCTAAAGCCCTGAGGCAAAGTTGCAGTAAAATCAATTTCTTGAGTTTGAAGAGCAAATATATTTGTTGTACTTACTATTGCAGTGACATTTTCAAAAATTAGTTTTCCTTCAGGAGAGCCTGTTAGTCTTTCTTCTTTTGGTTCACAAGAGATAAATATGAACAAACTAGAAATAATAAATAATTGATATAATAAATATTTCATAATAAATTAATTATTGGTTTTGATAATTGTTAAAGTCTGGATTAAAAACTGCATCTTTTTCTAAATCAGTAAAAAATCTAAAAGCCTGTTTCAAACCAGGTTGAGTTCTTACTACAGAAGATAAACTATCATAAGAAATAACCTTTCCCTGTTTAGTTGTTGCGTAAGCCAAAAAGCCATAAGTCTCAGAAATTTGAAGATCAGATAAAGGAATATTATAAGCATCTGCAATTAATTGAGGTGTAACTCTCAAATCATAAGGAAAATTAGTAACAGTCAACAATTTTATATAATCACTAGATAAAATACCATTTGCTCTTTTTCGTCTAACAAATAATTCATATTTTTCAATATTGGCATTAGGTGTTGTTAAATTACCTCCAAAATATGTTGTATTTAAGTTTTGAAATTCTAACCTTTTGCTTGTAATATCTAATCTTACAAAATCACCATTAACAATTAATGGTAAAGGATCAAGAGCATCTTCCTTAGTGCAAGAAATTAAAGTTGCAAAAAAAGTTATAATAAAAAAAATCTTTTTCATGATAATGTTAATTTAAAGTTAAATTTGCTTTATCCCAAAAAATTCTTTTATTTCTATCTGCTTTGGGAGCATTTGGATTGTTACTTGTTGCATTAGATGGATATAATGCAGAATTATAAAATAAACCAGAATTAACTTCCAAAGTAGGTTGCATATTACTTGGATAACCTGTTCTTCTGTAGTTATTATATGGCTCTAAACCATTTCCCCAACTAGCAATATAAAACTCTTTAATGATCAATTCTAGTTTCCTAGAGGGTGATCCAGTATCGAAAGCAGAACCAATAAAGTTTTTATAAGAAGACTTCCTTGTTGTAATCAAATTTAAATCTGCTGCTGAAATTACAGGATAACTATTTATTGGCATAACAACTCTATCAATTGAAGAATCAAGACCCGCTAAAAGTTCTGCTTTTGCATCACCTGATACACCTGGCACTGTAAGTATTAATTCTGCTTTTATAAATCTTACATAAGAAGACATTATAATAGGCATAATACCTGCGCCTAATGCACCATCAATACCACTTCTTTGAACATTTGATGAGGAAAATGAAAAAGTTCCATATCTTCCACCAATAGGATATAAACCTGCAACTGTTCTTAAACTAGCATCAGGTGGAATTCCTGAATTATTGCCATGATCACGACCTAAAAAACCATCAGTTGGATTTGTACCACTTAACCAATTAGAAATACTGTAACAAGCTTTGGTTGTAACGTTGAAAAAAGAATTATATTTTGAATCATCATAATGAGGAGGTCGAGATCTACCTGGCAAAGTAAATGAATCTAATCCAGAAGTAGAACCAGTTTGTTTGTAAAAATAAAAAGGCGCTCGTGGATCAACAATTCCTTTTTCAACTGTCAAACACCATAAAAAATAATTTCCAATGTATGCACCACCCCCTAATTCATATTGATCATTATACATAGGATGTCTAGAATTAGGAACATTTCTACTTGAACTATATTTAAATGAAAAATCTTCTTTTTCAGTATCAATTATGTTATTTTCAGTTAGAATTGTATTAATTTCTGTAGTAATATTTGATACTCCAATATCATTTCCAGCTAAGCGTGCATTGTTCAACATCTTTAACTTCAGAGTATTCGCTAGAGAAATCCATTTTTTTCTATCTTTTCCGTAATACAAATCTTTCACAAAAGAGTTTGGATTGTCCTTGTATTCAGGATACGCAGTATCATCAAGATATTTTTTTGCTTCTTCAATATCAATAAAAAGTTGTTTGTAAATAGAAGAACCACTATCGTATTTTGGTATTAAATTTCCATTACCCAACAAAGCTTCTGTAAAAGGAACATCACCATAAATATCAACAAGAGTCGTATAAACATAAACTCGTATAACTTTTGCGGCACCTAAAGCCAAAAACTCTTTATTTTGAATTGATTTTGTCTCCATAACTTTCACAGTATTCAACAAATCAAAAGCTAAAGACCAATTATTATTAAAACTTACTGGTTGGAAAGAATTATCATAAGTATCTCCTCCTGTCATTGCCATTTGCCTAGTTACTCTTTGTGTAAAATCATTTACCGAATCTACAAATTCGGGTAATAATAATTGCACATAATTAAATGCATAAATAGGATCAATAGCACTTTGAGGAGAGGTACTTGGATTTTCAGTTTGTTTCAAATCTACAGTTTCACAACTGCTAAAAAAAACAAAAAATGAAATAAACAGTATTTTTATAAAAAATTTATTTTTCATAATTTTAGAATGTTAAATTAAAGTTAAAGCCAATTCTTTTTGCTGTAGGACCAGTTAGGTAATCAAATCCTTGACCATTTCCTACTCCAAGACTCATTACCTCAGGATCAAAGTTTAAATATTTTGGAAAGTTTATTGCTTTAAACCATAAATTAGAGCCAACGACTGAAATAGACATTCTTCCAAAAGGGGTTTTATCTAAATATTTTTTAGGTAAACTGTAAGACAAAGAAATTTCACGCAATCTAATATTGGTAGCATCATAAATTGATTGTTCATCTATGAAAAATCCCGAATTATTGAAACCGTACTGAGTATATCCTATTTGTGTTGTATTAACATTCCCGTTTTGATTGACTCCAGGTAAAACTACTGTACCAGATCTATCAAAATCGGTATCTTTAGTTAAACCTCTTGATAATAAAGAATTTGCAGTCGTTGAATAAATATCACCACCCTTCTGGTATTCTATTTGACAACCTAAAGTAATTCCTCTGTAAGAAATCTCATTTGAAACTGTTGATCTCCATTTAGCATTAGGATCTCCAATTATAGATATTTCATCGTTTCTTTTATAATTTCCGTTGTCCGAAACTATATAATTTCCATTAGCATCTTTAGCAATTGAACTACCTTTTATTACACCATAAGGCTGACCAGCAATTGCAAAATTACCTCTATTAGTGAAACCTGCAAAAACAATTTGATCAATATTACTTCCCAAACTTTCTACAATATTTTTATTTTTAGTGTATTGCACAGAAAAATCCCATTGCAAACCATTAGTTTTAGATTTTAGAATAGAAAATTTCAAACCTAACTCTATTCCTTTATTACTTACCTCAGCTATATTATCAAATTGAAAACCATAACCAGTTGAAGGATCTAATTGTTTTTCAATTATTAAATCAGTAGATCTTTTATCATACAATGTCAAATCAACTCCAACTCTATTATTAAAAAACTTACCCTCAACTCCAAACTCAAGTTCTTTAACTAATTCTGGTTTTAAATTAGGATTTCCTAATTCTTGATTTTGAGTGGGAGAAATAGTATTAATAACAGAGCCAGACGGATCAAGAAAAACATTAGTTCTTGCATTAATACCTAAATTTGTTTTGTACGGAGGTGGAAAACCAGCAGATGAACCATAACCTAATCTAAATTTAAGAAAATTAACAAATTTATTGGTCTTTAAAATAGATAATGCATCAGTTGGGACAAAAGATAGTGATGCAGAAGGATATAGTAAGGATCTATTATCAGGCAATAAGGAAGAAAACCAATCTTTTCTGGCGGCTAAATTTAAAAATATAAATTTTTTAAATCCAAGCGTAGTACTTGCATATAAACCAATAATATTAAAAGATTGATTAAATGAATCAGCACTTTGTTTAGCAAAATTATAATGTTCTAAATTTCCATAAATAAACTGTAAAGAACTTCTTACAGAATTAAAACTCAAAGCTTCTAATCTTGGATTTAGTCCAATTGTTCCATCTAAATTCCAGTTTTTTAGCTTGTCAATTTTAGAATCAAAATTATAACTAAAAGTATGATCAAAAACTGTATTTTCTCTAAATGAAGTGTTCAAATAACCATCATTTGTGAAAGACTGTCCATTACCTTTATTTATATAATTGTTTTTTTTCTGAGTGTAATTATCAATTGAAAATCTGTAAGACAAATTAGACCATTCATTTAATTCGTAATTTAAAGTGAAATTACCAAAAAACCTTCTTACTGCCTCATCATCACTAGAATTTTTTAATGTCCACCTAGGATTTGGAATATCTCCTCCAGGTCTATAGTATACAGAAGAATTGTCTAATGGATTTTCATAAGGCAAACCAAATAAATCTATACTTCTAGGAGTATATAATATATTTGCAAATACTGATGGTAATATAGAATTCGAGCCAAAACCAGATGCTGTTGGTGGTGCAGATTTATCTGTACGAACATAATTCAAGACAGCACTTATTCCAAATCCATTAGATAATTTTGAACTTCCACCAGCACTCAAAGTTAATCTTTTATAAACATTATTCTCTATAAACCCATCGTCTCTTGTATTTCCTACATTTATGTTAAATGAATTTCCTTCAGAGCTACCTCCTAAATTAACAGAAGTTGTATTAACTAAACCTGTTCTGAAAAATGGTTTTACATTATTGTAAGGCTTATAATCTACTTGTTTTGGAACCGGAACACCTGCAACTTGATTAAAAAACTGAGGAAAAACATCCGCTCCATAAAAAGCATAAGGATGGGGAACGGTTCCATTTGCTGAAATCCCTTGTGTATCTCTAGTAATAAAATTTGGACCCCAATTAGAAAAAGCAGGAATAAAAGTATTATCAAAACCATTACCATAATTATCTTGATAATCAGGTAGAGAAGATATGTTTGTAAAATAAAGTGATTGAGAGTAACTCACAGACATTTTACTGTTAACTTTTCCAGTTTTACCAGATTTAGTGGTAACTAAAATAACTCCACTCCTTCCAGCAGATCCATAAAGAGTTGTAGCGGACAATCCTTTCAAAATACTAATTGATTCTATGTTATTAGGATCTAAATCCAAAAATCTTGATGAAGCATTTGTTGCTCCTTCAACGAAATTTCCATCAGAATTAGTATCTGAATTAAAAGGAACACCATCAACAACAAATAAAGGTTGATTAGAACCAGTTATTGAAGAATATCCACGAATAATTATATTTGTACCCGAACCAGATAAACCACTTGTTTGTTGAATATTAACACCAGGTGCTTTTCCTGTCAAAGCTCTTGCAACATCAGTTGATGGCTTTGAAGCAAAATCTTCCGCTTTTATTGTTGTTACGGCATAACCAAGAGCTTTTTTTGCTTTCTTGATACCTTGTCCTGTTACAACAACTTCGATAAGACTATTATCCGAAGTACGCATTAACATATTGACTGTTGTGGTTGAAGCATCTATTTTTCTGGTTAATTCGTCCATACCTATGAAAGAAAAAACTAAAACATCACCCACTTTGGCTTTAATGGTATAACTTCCATCAAAATCTGATTGTGTACTTGTTTTGGTGCCTTTTACAACAATGTTAGCTCCAGATATAGAGCCTTTACTGTCAGAAACGATTCCTTTAATTGTTTTCTCTTGGGAATAAGAAAACTGCATTATAAACGCTAATAAAAGCGTGAAAATCCATTTGAACTTTGATCTCATATAAATTTTGAGTTAGTTAGTTTGCAAACTTCTTAATAATTTCTTAATTAAACAAATATATTTTCTTAATATTTGGTATATTTTTTTGACTACAGTCCATAAAACCATTTATTGTATATAAAACAAGTGAAAAGTTACACAAAAACAAACTTTATTTTTATTTTTGTCTTTAAATTTTCTGCTTTAACAAAAGATTTAAAAAAGATTATTGAGTCTCGACTGCGCTCGACTTGACAAAAAAATAAATTTTTAAATTATAAAAACTTAAAATGTTATCACTAAATTTTTCTAATCATTTTCTTGAAGCTGGGACAGACGAAGCTGGTCGTGGTTGCTTGGCAGGTCCAGTGGTTGCTGCTGCATTTATTTGTCCTGAATATTCTTATATTGAATGTGAACGAAATCCCAATTTGAAAATATTTTTCGAGTTAATAAATGATTCTAAAAAACTTTCTGAAAAAAATCGTGAAATACTAAAACCTATTATTGAAGAAGTCGCAATTTCATTTGCCGTTACTCATATATTTGAAGATGTGATTGACGAAATAAATATATTGAATGCTTCTATTCTCGGAATGCAAGAATCTGTTTTAAAATTAAATCCTAGACCTGTATATATTATAGTTGACGGAATAAGCCCCCTAACCCCCAAAGGTGGAACTCAAGATTTTATAAATAAATTAGAGGTAGATTTTGATCTAAAAATAAAATTTCCTGAATTTTCTAAATCGATTCCGTTTTCTACTATTATTAAAGGCGATTCTAAATATGTAAGTATCGCAGCCGCTTCGGTTTTAGCAAAAACTTATCGTGATGCGTATATGAATAAAATTCACGAAGAATATCCTATGTATAACTGGAAACAAAATAAAGGATATCCGACTAAAGAGCATCGAGAAGCTATCATAAAATATGGAGTTACAAAATACCACCGAATGACTTTCAAAATGATTTAAGAATGAAGATTAACGAATTTTGATTTCAGATTTAAAGAAATTGCACTCAAAAAGAGTAGCGAAATGTTTCAAAATTTTTTCTTTAACTTCTTTTTCGTCAATTTTATCTAAACCAAGTTCTATATTTAATGAGGTGACTGCTTTTCCTTTTATCCCACACGGAATAATATTATCAAAATATCCTAAATCTACATTTACATTCAATGCAAATCCGTGCATGGTTACCCAACGACTTGCTCGAACTCCCATTGCGCAAATTTTTCTTGCAAATGGTGTTCCGACTCCTAGCCAAACTCCTGTTTCGCCCTCTGATCTTGAACATTCTAATCCGTATTCGGTTAGAGTCAAAATAATTGCTTCTTCTAAAAATCGCAAGTATTTGTGAATGTCTGTAAAAAAATTTTCTAAATCCAAAATCGGATAACCTACAATTTGTCCTGGTCCATGATAAGTTATGTCGCCACCACGATTGATTTTATAAAAAGTTGCTCCTTTGGACTCTAATTGTTTTTCGGAAAGTAATAAATTAGATAAATCGCCACTTTTTCCTAAAGTATAAACGTGCAGATGCTCGACGAATAAAAAATAGTTTGGAGTTTCTATATTGGTTTCATCCCTCCTATTTTTTATTTTCAAATCTATAATTTCTTTGAAAATAGTTTCTTGATAATCCCAAGTTTCTTTGAAGTCTTTTGAGCCTAAATCTTGAAGTTGAATTGTTTTATTCATTTTTGACGTTTTCTAAAACAATTTCTAAATTGGTTATATCTGGATTTTCTATGCATTCAGATAAAACAAACTTCAAACTCATTGATTTTTTGTCCTCACTAATTTTTGCTTTGTTGTTAGAAACATATTTTATTTTTCTTGGAAAAGAATAATTCAAAACATAAGTTTGATTGATTTTCATTTTTCCAAAATGGGTTTTCATTTCTTCGATTTCGGCAATTTTTTTCTCTTGAAATTGTTTGTTTGTTAATTTAACAATACGTCTAAAAACTGTTCCGTCATAAGTATAACTTACATTATAATAATGTTCTTCGGCAGAAAGTGCATAATTATTTTTTAAATCATCAACATAATCTTCGGTTTTGTATAAGTCAGGAACGTTTTCGATTTTTTCGAATTTCTGATAAATTCTGGTTCTGAAATCTTTTGTGTAAGAATTTTTATTGATGGTAACTTCAACATCTTTGAATTTTACAAAAACATCTTTTTCTGGGTTAGTTAATTTAAAAAAGTTTTTATCATACTTATTAATAATATCTTTAAAAAAATAAGTTGTATCCTGAAATTTTTCTTCTTTACCATAATTTTCACCAGCAATTTTCATAAAACTATCTTCGTCACGAACTTCTTCGGTTTCGATAGAACCATCGCCGTTTTCATTAATTTTAATAGTTTCGGTAACGTGGCAACTTGCTAAAGATAATATTAATAAAAAGTAAAAATATTTTTTCATGAATGTTTTTTTCGAATGGTAAATATAAGGTAAAATATTTTTAGGATTGCTTTTTAAAAAAAATCTTAGAAAAAAAATATCGTAAACTAACCCCGATAATAGCAAATAGCTTTTTAGGCTGGAGTTCAGCCTGAAAACTATTGTGAATAGCGGGACAATTGCTGTGATAAAACTTGTTGTTTTGTTCCAAAAAAAATAAAATAATTTTGGTATATTTGCATTTCTTTAAAACCTATAAAATGGCATTGTCAGAACAAGAAATTCTTCGTAGAGAAGCACTTACCGAGTTAATAAATTTAGGAATCGATCCTTATCCAGCAGCCGAATTTGTTACAACCAATTATTCTAGCGAGATTCTTGCCGATTTCGAAAAATTTGAGGGCAAAGAAGTTGTTTTGGCTGGTCGATTGATGCAAAAACGTATTATGGGCAAAGCGTCATTCGCCGAATTGAAAGATGCCGAAGGTCGAATTCAGATTTATATTGCTCGTGATGATGTCTCGAATGACGAAGAAAAAACGATGTACAACGTTGTTTTCAAGAAATTGCTAGATATTGGCGATTTTATTGGAATTCGTGGAACTGTTTTTAAAACTCAGGTTGGCGAAGTTTCGATTCACGTTTATGGTATGACAGTTTTGGCTAAATCTCTGAAACCTTTGCCAGTTGTGAAAACCGATGCTGACGGAAAAATTTACGATGCTTTTGCAGATCCTGAACAAAGATACAGACGACGTTATGTCGATTTGACAGTAAACGATCATGTAAAAGAAACTTTCATAAAACGCACAAAATTGTTCAATGCAATGCGAAACTTTTTTAATTCAAAAGGTTATTTAGAAGTCGAAACGCCTGTTTTGCAACCAATTGCTGGTGGTGCAGCTGCGCGACCGTTTGTAACACATCATAATTCGTTGGATATTCCATTATATATGAGAATTGCCAATGAATTGTATCTCAAGCGATTAATTGTTGGCGGTTTTGATGGCGTTTATGAATTTTCAAAAAACTTTCGTAATGAAGGAATGGACAGAACGCATAATCCAGAATTTACAGCAATGGAAATTTATGTAGCCTACAAAGACTACAATTGGATGATGACTTTTACCGAAAACTTGTTGGAACATTGCGCACTCGAGGTGAATGGTGTTACCGAAACAACTTTTGGCGATTACAAAGTCAATTTTAAAGCGCCTTATGCTCGAGTAACAATGACCGATTCTATAAAACATTATACTGGTTTTGATATTTCAGGAAAATCAGAATCAGAACTTTTTGAAGCAGCTCGCTCAATGAATATTGAAGTTGATGCAACAATGGGAAAAGGAAAATTGATTGATGAAATTTTTGGAGCCAAATGCGAAGGAAATTACATTCAGCCAACTTTTATTACCGATTATCCTAAAGAAATGTCGCCTTTGTGCAAACAACACCGTGATAATCCTGAATTGACAGAACGTTTCGAATTGATGGTTTGCGGCAAGGAAGTCGCCAACGCTTATTCTGAATTGAATGATCCAATAGACCAACGTGAGCGTTTTGAACATCAACTAAAATTAGCAGAAAAAGGCGATGACGAAGCGACTCAATTTATTGATGAAGATTTCTTGCGTGCGTTAGAATATGGAATGCCTCCAACTTCTGGTCTTGGTATAGGAATGGACAGATTGATTATGTATTTAACAAATAATCAATCCATTCAAGAAGTTTTGTTTTTTCCACAAATGCGTGCCGAAAAAAAACAAGTTGTTATTGAATTGACCGATGAAGAAAAATTAATAATTGATTTATTGAAAATTTCTGACAATAAAATGGATTTGATTGAATTGAAAATCAAATCTGAATTGAGTGGCAAAAAATGGGATTCGGCATCAAAATCTTTAACTAAACACGGATTGATAAAAGTTAGTTTGGTTGGTGATAGTAAGATTGTAGAATTGGTTGGGTAATTGATGTAACATTTATTACTTACATTTGAATTATGGAAAGAGCAAAGCTTATCGTTAAAAATTTTGGACCTCTAAAAGACATTGAAATCGAAGTTAGAGAAATGGTTACTTTTATTGGTGCGCAAGCTTCTGGTAAAAGTACTTTGGCAAAATTACTTTCTATTTTTGAGGATGAAAATTTTAGGAGAGATTCAAAAATAACTTTTGAAGATGAATTAAGAAAATATAATATGTTTTCGTTTTTATCACTAAGTTCTTATATTAAATACACCAAAGGCGAATATAATTTTGAATTTGAGAATGGGAACTATACAAAAATTAATCCACGGGAACTTCTAAAAAACGAGTTTATCGATTTAGTTGGTCTAAAAGATTCGAGTAAAGAGGTTAAATCAAAAAAATTCACAGAATTACTATTGAAAGACATAAAATCTAAATATAAAATAGATTTGCCCATTACTTTAAGGAAAATAGCAACAACTTTAAATGATTTTTCAAAAAATAATATTCAAAATTATGATTCAAAAAAAATACCTATAAATGTTTATTTTGAATTTTACGAAAACTTATTATTGGAATTTAACATAATCGTTAAATTCGACTCAATCTACATTCCATCAGAAAGAAATTTCTTGCATTTAATTGCCGAAAACACACTAGGTTTGATCAATAATAACGTTCAAATTCCAAAACATTTATTGAATTCTGGTCAAGATTATGAAAAAGCAATCCAAACCATTAAAGAATTGCCATTAAGCATCATAGACAAAAAACTTAAATACAAACGCGAAGGAAAAACGTCTTACATCTATCACAATGAAAATGAAAAAGTCGATTTGTTAGAATCTGCTTCTGGATTGCAATCAATAATTCCTATTTTGTTATTAGTAGAATATTCTAAATCGTTAAAAGACAAGTACAATTTCAATTTTGTTGTAGAAGAACCTGAATTAAATTTGTATCCAAAAGCGCAACACGAATTGATTAAGTATTTAGTCAAAAATTGTTTGTTCGATAGAAAAAATTTGATTTTAACAACACACAGTCCATTTATTTTGGCATCTATAAACAATTTGTTATTAGCTTACGATAAAGGTCAATCAAAACCAAAAGAAGTAAATAAAATTATCAAAAAAGAGTCTTGGTTAAATCCTAAAAACTTCATTGCTTACGAATTGAAAAACGGCAAAGCAAAGTTAATTATGGATGATAAATTGGGTCAAATTAAAGAAAATATGATTGATATTATTTCTGATGAATTTTCAAATGAATTTGACAAATTGTTAGATTTATGATAAATTTGATTCAAGATGCTTTTCCTGAAATTCAAAATTGTTTATCTGTTTTTAACGAGAAACATATTTATGTTTTTGAAAATAATGAATTAAAAAAAGGCATTTTTGTAGCTAATACGCAACCTAAACATTTGCATATTGAAAACAAAACTAATTCTAATTTTCATTTCATTCAAAACGATGATTGTGTAATGCATAATGTCAAAGGCGGACAATGTGATTATGTAATTTTTAACTCAAAAGACTTTCATTTTGTTGACGTAAAAGTTGCAAAAGACAATATTGCAAATCATAGCAAAAAAGCGTACTTGCAAATAGAAAACACATTCAAATATTACTCGAATAAAATAGATTTTCCTGAAAATTATTTGCTTAACGGATTAGTATGTTTTCCCTCTAAAAGAAGAATAATTAAACCTAGCCAGTCAACAAAAAGAAAAGAATTCAAAGTAAGATATAAAATTGATTTAAAGGTTGGGAATTATATTTTATTAGAATAAAAACATAACTATCATTATCAAAACACGGATTAATAAAAAGTAAGTTTGGTCGGTGATGGTAAAATAGTAGAACTTGTAAATTAAAATAAAATTAAATAATTTTGTTTATATTAAAAAATAATATAGATTTGAATAATTATAATTTAAAAAATACGATAATGAAAAAAATAATATCTACTGTTGCTCTTATTTTAATATGTTCAATTAACGCAAATTCTCAAGATAAAAAAGTTGCAACTGAAACAGCAATGGTATCAGCTCAAACTAAAGAAACTGAAGAAGCTAAGGTAGTAAAAACTCAAGAAAACATAAAAAAAGAAGCTTATGATTTGGTAAAATATTTAAATCTTGATGATTCGAATTTTTCTGCTTTTATTGAGGTCTTGACTACAAAATATGCAGTTTTGAACAATAAAGCAAATTCGGAAGCAAGAAAAATTGAATTTATTGCTCAATTAGAGGAGAAGTTTAAAAATATTTTGAAACCTGAACAATTCGAAAAATTAAAATCAAATAAAGAATTGTATTTTCAATTATTTGGTTATGGCAAAAAGAATGAATAATACTTAATTTGTGATAAAAAAAGTCTTCGCTGAAAAACGAAGACTTTTTTTATATCTAAAAGTTTTTAGAAACTTTGTCGATTGCATTAATTGTAAAATCTAAATCTTCATAAGTCAAAGCATCGGTTATAAACCAAGATTCGTAAGCTGATGGAGCTATATAAATTCCTTCTTGCAATAATCCGTGAAAAAATTTCTTAAAAGTTTCGTTATCTCCTTTTTTGGAAGTTTCGAAATCTATAACTGGATTTTCATCAAAATGCACAGAAATCATTGAACCAACTCTGTTAATAGTAAATTTTACATTATTGTTTTTTAAAACACGATCAATTCCTTTTTCTAAATATTCAGTTTTGTTAGCAAGTCTTAGAAAAACATCAGAATCGTTATTTAAAGATTCTAGCATTGCGAGTCCAGCAGCCATTGCCAAAGGATTTCCAGACAATGTTCCAGCCTGATAAACTGGTCCAAGTGGTGCAAGATAATTCATAATTTCTTCGCGAGCTGCAAGCGCTCCAACTGGCAAACCGCCACCAATTACTTTTCCGAAGCAAACTATATCGGCATTGACATTATAAAGTTCTTGAACTCCGCCTTTTGCCAATCTAAAACCAGTCATAACCTCATCAAAAATTAATAAAATATTGTTATCATCGCACAATTTTCTTAAACCTTCCAAAAACCCTTTTTGGGGCGGAATGCAACCCATATTTCCAGCCACTGGTTCAACAATAATTGCAGCAATTTCGTTTAGGTTGGCTTTTATTAAATCAGCAACATTTTTTAAATCGTTGTAATTTGCCAATAAAGTATCTTTGGCAGTTCCTGCTGTAACTCCTGGGCTGTTTGGCGTTCCAAAAGTAATTGCTCCACTTCCAGCTTGAATCAGAAATGAGTCTGAATGTCCGTGATAACAACCCGCAAACTTGATGATTTTTTCTTTTTTAGAAAATCCACGAGCCAATCGAATTGCGCTCATACAAGCTTCGGTTCCTGAGCTTACAAATCTGATTTTATCAATATTTGGAACCATCGAAACTGCTAATTCTGCAATTTTGGTTTCCAATTCTGTTGGCATTCCAAAGGATGTTCCGAGTTTTGCTTTTTCAATTACTGCATTTACAACTGGTTCGTAAGCGTGACCCAAAATCATTGGTCCCCAAGAATTGATGTAATCAATCAATCGGTTACCGTCTTCTGTAAATAAATAAGCTCCTTTTGCAGATTTTACAAATATTGGTGTTCCACCAACTCCTTTAAATGCTCTTACTGGCGAATTTACTCCACCTGGAATTACTTTTTCGGCTGCTGCAAAAAGTTTGCTGCTTCTTTCGTATAACATAATTACTTATTAATTTTTAGATTTTGTCCAATCGACAAAGCATTTTCAGTCAAATTATTTATTGATTTTAAATCATCAATCAATATGTTGAATTTCTTAGATATCGAATACATTGTGTCTTTTGCTTGTACTGTATAGAAATTTTGACTTTGCGAAATTGGAGTATCTTCTACAACTTCAGTTTGTGTTTTAGTTTCTTGAACAACTTCTGACTCTTCTTCTATTGTAACAATTGCATTAGGTTTGACTTCCTTATCAATTTCAAATAATTTATTTTTTTCGATTAGATTGATTAATTTTTGTGGATACAACGGATCGGTAGCATAACCAGCTGATTTTAATCCTTTTGCCCAAGCTTTGTAATCTTTCGAATCTAATTTGAATAATTTGGCATACCAAGGTTTACTCAATAAAAAAGCAGAATGATCTTTAAAAGAATCTTTCGGATCGGCATATTTCCTGAAACATTCTTGCGAAACATCATCATCGTATTTTACACTTGGTCCAGCCCAATCAGCACGACATTTTATTCCAAAATGATTATTGGCTTGCAAGCACAAACTGCCTGTTCCTGAACCCGATTCTAACAAGGCTTGTGCCAGTGTTATGCTGGCTGGAATGCCAAATTGTTGCATGTTATTTTTTGCGATTTCTTTGTATTTCGTTATGTATGCCAAAACCATCACATTGGTTACTTTGACTTTGCTGGTTGCTTCAAGAACTTGCGAATCGCTTGTGATTGTTGGTTTTACTTTCTCATCAACCTTTGGAGCGACCACAACTGGTTCACCTTTTTTAGGAATTATTGCAACTTTTTTTGGAATAGGCTTTGGTCTCGAAGCTTCGACAACTTGTTTTTTAGAACCACAAGCAACGATAAAAACTAATAATAATATTGAAATTATATTTTTAAACATTTGTATTTATTAAAGTCTTGTTTTTCTTTTTTAGTAAATTATTTATACCATTAATGCCTTGCAAACCGCCAGAATGAATCATTAAAATTTTAGAGTTTTCAGGAAAATAATTTTTATTTATTAAATCTATAACGCCAAAAACCATTTTGGCAGTATAAATTGGATCTAATAAAATTTTAAATTCATTAGAAAATTCGTTCATGAAATTGATTAATTCATCGGTTATTTTACCATAACCGCCAAAATGATACTCATTTATTAAATTCCAATTATCTTTTTTTGCAAAAGTACGAATTTCATCATTAAGAAAATTACCTTTTAATGCTGGAAATCCTAAAATTTTTTGATTGGTATTTGAACTATTAATTAATCCAGAAATTGTTCCACCAGTTCCAACACAAGTACAAATATAATCGAATTTGGAATCTTCATTAGTTAATATTTCTTCGCAACCTTTTATTGCTAAATCGTTGGTTCCGCCTTCTGGTATGGTATAAAAATTTCCAAATTTATTTTTGAGATTTTGTGTAAATTCAACTTCATTTTTATTTTGATATTGATTTCTGGTTATAAATTCGAATTGCATGCCACATTCTTGCGCAAATTTCAAAGTTGGATTTTCTTGAATTTTATCGAATAATTCGTCGCCACGTATAATACCAATAGTTTCAAAACCGTTTTCTTTTCCAGCAAAAGCAACCGCTGCAATATGATTGGAAAATGCACCACCGAAAGTTAATAGTTTTGTGTGATTTTGAATTTTAGCTTCAATCAAATTGTATTTCAATTTCCTAAATTTATTTCCAGAAACTATTGGGTGAATCAAATCTTCTCGCTTTATAGTAACGTGAATGTTGTTTTTGGTAAATAAAAATTGATTAATGGTTTTCAAAAATAATGTTTTAAAATTTATTCAACAAAAAAAGCAGTCAACATTTAGACTGCTTATTCATACTTTTATTTCAAATAAGTCTATTTAGTTTTATTATTATATATCAATATTTTTTTGCCTTGAATTTCTCCACTGGAAGTAATAACTTTTACTATATAATTAGTATCACTTAAGACAATTGATATGATTTATCAGTACCTAATTTATTTTTAGATAATATTAGTTTTCCAGTAATATCATATAGGTTAACTTCTTTTAAATCAATTGATTTTGAGTTTAAAATTGTAAGTAAACTAGTTGTATTATTTTGAATTACACTAAAATCTTTGATTGTAATTGAATCAGTTGCCAAAACTGAAGATGGTATAAATGTAATTTCGAATCTAGAATTATTTGTACCTGCTGGCATATTAATCTCAAATTTATTTTGAGTAATTTCGAAATAGGTGTCGTTTAATTTATCATGAATATATACATGTTCAGCGTCATAAAAATTTAGCATTTCATGCATAGAAATTTTAAAATTAGCATCAGCAACATTTCTTAATCCTAATGGTATTTTTTTATTGATGTCAAAATTAATAATATCAATCCCAAAAGTTTTGTCTTCTATCAAGAAATAAATTTCTTGTTGATTGTCAGTATTTACTGAGCCTGCATCCATTCCAGAATCTATTTCATCAGTTGCATTATTATCAAAAGCTAATGCTAATTGTTGTACAGTCAAGTCATTAATTACTGCTTTTAAACGAATCTGAGGAACTGCAAGCTTAGAAACAGTTGTATAATCGAATCCAGAAACAGAAGGTGTTTCTTCTAAAAAATTAGTAAATAATTGTTGAATATTTGAGCTTCTTTCGAATTGAGAATTGTTAGCTACACCTTCTTTTTTGAAAACTCTAAACGAATTATTCATTTGAACTGCTCCTACTACTTCAAGTGCATTATTTCCTAAAAGCATAATGCCTTGTCCAATAGGACAAAATCTTCTTTCGTAATAAACTCCACTTCCACCAGAGGCTCCAATTGAAGTTCCAAAACCATTATACGCCAAAAAAGTTGCAGGAAGATATACACCAACAGTTGCTAGCGAAACTGGTGAAAATGTTCCATAACCGCCCTCGTATTGATACACATAATGCGAATCTAATGCTGCTTTGTTTTGTTTCCAAAAATAAGCAATTCTGTCGGTATTTGATGCTCCATTTGTAGTATAAAGAAAAAATGCACTCAATTCGATAGCACTTGGATAAGGATTTTCAGTTAGTGTATTTTTGTCTTTGGCTACAAAAATTTCAATGTTTCCATCGTTTGGTTTCCCTCTAAAATCATATCGTTGGTTTTTGCCATCGATATTGTTTTGAACTCCTAATATTAAGTTTGAATCTACACCGCCAGTTCCTTTCATTGTAAATCCTTGTCCCGGAGACAATGGTGATGCAGCTTGAACATGTAACCAACCATTTGGATTACCTAAGTTATAACCATCAGAAGATAAATATTTCCAAATCCAGTAAGGTTCTATTGCCAAAGGATTTGAAATACCGTTATAACCAGCTTGAGTTGATGTAATTGCTGTTGTGCTAATGATTTTATCAACTTGACGATTTAGCATAGTTATTCCAAAATTTCCATTTCCAGTAAATGCAGATGCATTACCGATAGGAGAACACCAATAATTATATTTGTAAGCATTTACAGTTTCTTCTTGAAACGCAGATAATTTACCTGTACCAGTATTGGTAGATAAACTCGTTGTGCTTTGCAGTAATTGCGATTCATTTCGTAAAAAAATGTTTCCGCCTGTATCTAAATTAACATTTCCTTTGGCAAATATATAATTAACTGCAACATACATATAAGTGTTTTTGGCATAAATCTGGGCTTCTAAATTGTATGAAAAACCAAACAATAAAACTGCTAATAATGTGAATTTTAAAAATTTCATAATATTCAATTTAAACAAAACTACAAAAAAAATACTTCACGTTGACAAACTATTAAAAATTTTATTAAAAGACAAAAATACTTATTATAAAATTTTAACGTTTTTGTGGTTTATTCTGTAAAATAAGTTTTCGAAATAATAAATTAGTGTTTTGGCTTTTTAAAAACCAGCAAAATCAATTTTTTTTGGTTTTTAAACGTTAAAAAATGTATTTAGTCGAAAAATATTTCAAAAATTTATTTGTATTAGACAAATTTTATTTACATTTGTTCATTGATTTTTTAGATCTTAAAAAATTAATTTATAAAATTTTCCCCAATTTATAAATTTTAAAATTATGACTACAAGTTACTTACCAAAAAAAATAACACATTCAATACCTTTTTTAATTGATTGTTCAAGAAAAATAAAATTCGCCCCAATTTTAAACATTTTTCTACTTTTTATTATTTTTATTAACAATACTGCAAATGCACAAGTTGCTAATTATACATTTACAGGATCGTCAGGAACTTATTCCGATTTAAGTAGTCCTACAACTGCAATATCTGGTGGTTGGGATGATACTGTTGTACTTATTCCGATTGGATTTGATTTTAAATTTAATGGTACAGTCTATAGCAATTGTGTTGTAAGTACAAATGGTTTTATTTCTTTTAGTACTATAAATCCAGGAACAACCAATTACTCGCCAATATCGTTAACTGGAACCTATGCTGGTGCAGTCGCAGCTTTAGGTGGTGATTTATTAGATTCTGGAACAACAAACCCAATAACTTTTTTAACAACTGGTGTAGCACCTAACCGCATTTTAACTGTTCAATGGAAAAATGCGCGAAGACTTGCAAGAATTGGCAATTTTAATTTTCAAATAAAACTAATTGAAACTACTAATGTTGTGCAAGTCGTCTATGGTACTTGTGCTCCAACGGGAACTAGCGGTCAAACCATTAATGTTCAAGTAGGACTTAGAGGTTTGTCAAATGCAGATTTTAACAACAGAAGTTTAACTAGCGATTCAAACACTTGGGCAGCAACAACTGCTGGCGCAACAAATACTGCAACTTGCAGAACAAACGGCAGCAGTTTTCCAAGTTCTGGGCGAACTTTTAATTGGACACCTGCAAACTGTTTAACAAGCACAGTGCAACCAACTGCATTAACATTAATTCCTGTAAGTGGTCCAACAATCAATGGTAGTTTTACTTCGCCTAGCCCTGTGCCAAATAATTATTTGGTCATAGCCAATACAATCAATACCGCACCAACAATAACCAACGGAACGACATATGCAATAGGAAGCACAATTGCAGGTGGCGGTATCGTGATAGACAATGATGCCAACACAACTTTTACAACTTCTGGCAAAGGCTTAGCTTTGAGTACAACCTATTATTTCTTTGTTTTTTCATTCAACAGTTTGTGCAATGATGGTCCAAAATATAATATTACCAATCCACTTACAGGAAATACTAGTACTAGTACGCTTTCGGTTTGCACTCCTACGGTAACATCAGGCAGGCAGGACGATGCTTATGTGACTTTAACAAGTTTCATTGGTTGTTTAAACGATGTATCGCAAATATCTAATTTCTCGAATGTTTCGCCTTTTGGTTATCAAAGTTTTAATGCTAATGCCAATAAAGCAATTCAAGCACAAGGCAATGGTATGAATGTTACAATAGAAGCAAGTACATCATCGTTTATGAAAGCTTGGATAGATTGGAATAACAATGGTGAGTTTAATGATGTTGGCGAACAGGTTTATGATTCTAGAACTACCGCAACGGCTTCGACAACTTTTGGATTTGTTGTGCCAAACAATCAAACGCCGGGTAACTACAGATTTCGTGTTCGAATAAACCAATATGATAGCTCGTCTTTTCCAGATCCAAATTCAACAAATATCTTTACTTCTTGCGGTAACATAAACTTTGGTGGCGAGACCGAAGATTATTTAATTACTGTTGTGGCAAAATGTACAACAGCAGTTACAACAGTAAATGACGGTGCTATTTGTGGATCAGGTTCTACAACATTATCAGTAGCAGGAACTGGGACTATTTACAAATGGTATTCGGCAGTAACAGGCGGAACTCTACTAAATACAGGAACTAGCTATACAACACCCAATTTAGCAATAACAACATCGTATTTTGTAGAAGTTGACAATTGTACAGCCCAGCCTCGAATAGAGGTCATTGCGGAAGTCAATCCGATTCCAATTTTAAATTTTACTCCAAATGCGCCAATTGTTTGTGGCGAAAATATTGTTTTGGCATTAACTGCTGCTGGAGATAAAGATGAACAATTTTTAATAAATGAAAATTTCGAAAGCGCAAATCCTCTTGGTGTCTTTACAAATCAAAATATTGTTTCGAACACAGCAAATATTGACAATGTGACTAAATGGCAAAAACGTTCAAGCATTTTTGTGCCAACCCAACAAACGTGGTTTCCAGCAATTGCGTCTGGTACAGGAACTAATAAATTTGCAATTGCAACATCAGATGTTGGACTGTATACTGTCGAAAACGCATTAGTATCGCCAGTTGTAAATTCTAATACTTACCTTGACTTAACTTTGTCATTTGATATTTATTTTTCGAGATATTTTCCTGATGGAACGAATCTTTCGTTAGAATATGTTGTAGTAGAAGTTTCGACTAATGGCGGATTAACCTATCCAAACGAAATAGCAAGATATACAACAGACCAAGGAATTGGAACCAAATTTTCTAAAAAAACTTTTAATTTGAATGCATTTATAAATAATCCAAATTTAAGAATTAGAATCAGATATCTTGCGGACCAATGGTTTGATGGTGTTGCAATCGACAACATAAAACTTTTCGGATTCGTGCCATTAACTACCGCATTCACTTGGTCTGCAGGCGTAAACGCTTACATTGCATCTACTTGTAATCCAGTAACCGAGGTCTATACCAACCAAGCAATTACAACTGTTTATATTAAACCATCGGCATCGCAGTTAGAACAAGGCAGTTATAGTTTTACTGCAACTGCAACTTTAAGCAACGGTTGCTTAGCATCGACACCAATTACCGTTACAAACAATTCTAGAATTTGGAAAGGAACAGTTAATAATAATTGGAACAATGCTGCAAACTGGGCACAAGGGAATATTCCAACAATAAACAATTGCGTTATTATTCCAAGTGGTGGAACACAACCAATACTAAATGCTGGGGTTGACGGTTTAGGTAAAAATTTACTAGTAAAAACAGGAAGTAATTTTGAAGTAAGTAATAATCTTGCCTTAACAATCAAGGAAGGTGTAACAATAGAAACAGGTGGGAATTTTACTGTAAAAGACAATTCTAGCTTGATTCAAATAGATAATGTACCAAATGTTTTAAACGGAACAGGAACTTTCAATTATGAACGCACTGCTCCTAACATAAAAGGATCTGATTATGTATATTGGTCTTCGCCAGTTGCCAGTCAAAACATCAATACTATTTATACAACTCCGATTCAGGGTTCTAAATATCTTTGGAACACAATT
>JAYTMQ010000004.1:0-7683 GCA_043728355.1 Bacteroidota bacterium | reverse complement strand
TCGTTATTTTAAATTTTGCAATTCAAATTTACGATGTTTTTTAAGAAGCCATTAATTTGAATTCTTTTATTTATATTTTTTATCGGACAACAATGATTTAATATAATTTCTTTTGTAATTTCATTAGTTTTATAGTGAATTAGTTTTTCTAAAACTAAAGGAGTGTCATACGAATATTCTCCTAAAATGCCATTTGCTACTTCGTGATTTTTATTGTAAATGGCTTCGCCAACAATTTTTCCTTTATTATCAAACGATTTTCGTGTTTCAATTCCGTTTATAAAAGTTTCGATGTAGCCTGAATTTTCATTATCAAGATTGTAATATTTGTTTAAAACGGGAAGTCCATTTTTGGCACTATGCTGGGCATATTGATTATCGATTTCAAAAATAATAGTACCATCAAATAGCATATTATTTTTATTAATACATTCGGTTTTTGTACCATTTTTTAAAAAGCTGGTTACTTTGCCGTTTACGGCACTATTTTTTATTTCATAAATCACAGCTGTTTTACCATCTTCAAAAAATTGAGTGGCTTGCCCGTTAAAAGTTTTATCTTCATTAAGATTACATATTTGCTCGAGAATTTTTGACTTATCAAGGCGGTAATCATTTATTTGAATAGATTTTTCATTATTTTTTTTAATTATTCTGAAATATTCTGCCGATTTTTTATGAGTCAAACTGTTAAATTTGCTCATCCAAATGGTGTCATTTTGCGCATTGGCGATAGTTGATATTGTTAATAGTAATAGAAATATTTTTTTCATTTTAAATTAATTAATTTTTTCAATTTCAAAATACAATTTGTTATAAGATGTTTGAATAAACAATACAATATTTAGTAATGATGATGGCGATGTAAGCAAATATCCAAGTCCTAAAACATAAAACCATTTAAGTGTTTTATTGCTTATTTTATTTACTGACCAATTGTATAAAACTACCATAAAAGCTACCGTCATAATCATTAAAACCGCAAGAATAACACCAATAATTCCTGAATTAGCAAATGCAACTAGCGAAACTAATGCTACATAAATCGAACTCAAAACAATTCCTAAAGTCCAAGTTGGCTGGGTATAGAAACCATTAGTTTTTAATAGTTTCAAAATAAATAATTTATCTTTTTCGTTGAGCTCATCAAGGTTTACAAGGCCTTTATTTCCAGCAGTTGCTAGTTGTTTAAATAACAATTTATCGTTATATTTTATCTCTAGAAAGGTTGTGTTTCCATTTGGAATTGCAATTATTTCTTTTCCGTTTTTCCATTGTGTAACAATAGTAATACCTTGATCATTTATTTGTTGAACAAAAGATTTTAGTGATTCTATATTAAAATTTTGAGGTTTAAATTGTGCATTCATATTTTTAATTGCTTCTAAATTGATTATTGTTTTGGCTCAGAATAAATATAAGTTCCAGACTTTATTTGGTCTAATACTTTTTTATATTCTGCAATATTTTCTGAATCTTTGCCTAAATCAATTGCTTTTTGTTGGGTTAGTAAAGCTTTGTCATTTTGTCCGTTCAGGTAATACAATCGTGCCAAAGTATCTAAATAATAATGAGTATTTTTTTCAATTTCAATACTCGTTTCAGACCATTTTATGGCTTTTTGAATCCAATTTTTGTCGGTACTGCTTTTTACAATTTCCCAAGCTGTTTTGTTGCAATCGTTTGCAAAAGTGTTTTTGAAAGATGTCCAATCGGTGTAATCGTTGGTTGACTTACTGCTAAATTCTAGATCAAGATTCTCGATAATACTTTTATTGGGTAGTATAATTTTATTAAAATAGCGTTCAAACGATTGAAAATATTCGGTTTGTGATGTTGGATTGTCAAGGTTGTTTTCTAATGCTCTCATATAGCTTATTAAAATATCTGTTTCGTAATTGGTTAACAAAACATATTTTTTGTAATATTCGTAAACTGTTTTTATATTGTCTAATTTTTTTTTATCATACTCTTGGTAAGCAACTCTGTAAAAATAATTGTCCAATGTAGTTTCCAAATTAACGTCATATATAGTTGCTTTAACTGCTTCTGTAGTTGCTCCATCTGTGGCTGCTGCAGCTGCAATAGCTGCAACTTCGGCAACAGCAGCAGCAACTTTGTTTTGAAAATTAATGTCTTCTTGCACAAGTGCGTCGTAATTATCAAAAACATAGTTCAATATTTTAAAATCTATTTTCTTGGCACTACTTTGCCCGAATATCTTCTTGGAAAACCCTTCGTTATTTAATTCTTGTTTAATAATAGTAACAAAATCAGGGTCAATTTTTTTAGTTTTTTCAAATTCAGAAACAACTTTTACCCATTTTTGAGATATTTTATCAAAAGTTGATTTCAATTGATACAATCCTTTTTTGGAATTGGTCATTTCATCATTTATAATTGTATAAAATTTAATTTTAGAAATAGTATCATTTTCAATTTCATTTCTAACATCTGCCTCTGGATATTCTATCGTAAATGGATTTTTTAGTGTGTTAAGAATTTCTTTATTTGATATTGCGTTTTTTGAAAACAGTGCATCAAATTTAATTTTTTTGTCTGCATTAATAAAATCATTATAAATGATGTTATTTTTATCAAAATAACTACTTAAATTGCTTACTTCATTTGAAGTAGCATAAAGTAATTCGCCAGAACTATTAAAAACCAGCACTTTAGAATCGGGCTCGGTTTTATTTTTTGATAACAAATTTTTGTCTTTCTCTGTTGCTAAATAATAGTCAAACTCATATACACTTTCACTAGATGCACCATATTCGTTGTATTGGGTTTCAAGATTTTTTAAAAATGCGTCAAATTCTGATTGTCTATTTTTATTTTTTAAATCAAATGCGACAACTAAAAATTTATCTATAGATTTCGAAACATTTTTTAATGCATCTTTAAAATTTTTGCTTTTGTAAAATGAGAAATTATATGTTTGTTCGCCCTTTACGACAGTTGCAGTTGTGTCATTTGCTAAACTTACAGCTTCTTCTCCTATTATTTCTTTACCAAGAAAGGACAAGTTTTTTTGAAACATAATTTCTGTTGGTTTAACATAATCTTCTTTTTTTAAATCGCCACTAAATTTGAATGTTAGTGGCTCTTTACCGTCGTTTAAAAGTGTTATTTCATTTTTCAGCTCATTAAAATTTCCTGATATATTAATTAAATCTGGTTTTGGCGTGTAGTGAATGGTAATATTATTTTCATTTTCAGGAATATTAAATGATGCTATTTCTACATTACTGATACGATAATTAGAACTTATTATATCGATTTTCTGAACTTTATCAATATCAAAACTAAGCTCGTCAAGATCTAAAGTTCTGCCAATAGTAGTTTCTTGTAGTTCTTTAATATCTGCAAGACTTTTATATTCTATTGTTGCGTTTGTGTTTTGTGTACCAAAATAAATAGCACTAGGAAAAGTCTCAGAGTTACTAATATTAAAACGAATTTTACCGTTTGGTACTTCTTTATTTTTTGAATAACTCAAATAAAAACCTGAATATTTATCGGCATTAATATTTAAAACGGAATCTTTGCCAAGAGTAAAACTATAAGGATATTCAAATAGATATAACTTATTGTCTTGAACCATAAGGGTTAGTTCTTTTCCAACATTAAGCGCAGCATAAATGCCATCTTTCAACTTTTTTTCTTGCGAAAAACTTATAATAGACTGTAATAATACAATTGCAAAAATTATTTTTTTCATTATTAATTATTTAGATTTATGATTTTGTCAATATCTTCGCTATATCCATATTCTAGTCTAATTTTATCATCGTTTCTAGCATTATCAAGATATGGAACTAATTGTGCGTTATTCATTATTTCGTTTTTAGAATAAACCAAACTAAAAAAAAATGATATATCGCCGTAAATAGGCGACTCTTTTGTAGGTTTAATATTTTTAGAAACGTCTTCTACATATAATCGAGATTTCTTTAAACTCGGATATTTTAATCGCAACGAATCTGTTAAAATTAAATCATTAGAATTATAAATATCGTGCGACTCAACTAGAGTTACAATAGCATTTTCAATGGTATTTTTGGCATCTTCATAAATTTCTTTGTTGGCAGAAAAATACCCATCAGATGGAGAAATGCGAACATCAAACATTTTTTGTGAACCGTAAAATTTCCTAACAACTGCAAGCCTTACATAATCGTCTTGAATTTGAGTAACTTTAAAAACGAAGTAGTTTTTTTGCCATGATTGATTGCCATTATAACCCATACTAGTCGAAAAAATATAGGAACCCAGTTGTAGTTGTTTGGCTGATAGTTTTAATTCTTTTTTTGTAACACTATATGTATAAATAAAATTACAGGCAACCACAAAAAATAGTAAGATACAAATTGCGATTATCATATTTTTTTTCATTTGTGCTTTTTATTTTTTTTAATTTTTTTATTAAATTCAAGAATCAACCATTCTATATGTTGTTCTACAAGATCTATCGAAAATTTTTTGTGCAACTCAACATACACAAATCCTTCTTTCATATCGTCTTGAATCCATTGTTTTTTTGATTCAATATCGCCAATTCGAACTGCTAGTAAATGTAAATTAACTCCAGAATAGAGCTTACTAATAACAGTTAATTCGTTAAAATCTGATTTTTTCGGATCATTACTACTATTTTTTTGTCCAATGTCAGACCCTAAAAACAATTCGCGTCCAAACAAGCTATAATGCGGATTATTGTTATCAAAATTTCTAAAAGTTTGTTTGTCTCCTTTTTCTAATACGAAATTTTTGATGGTTTCAAACTTTTCTAAATCTATTTTTTTTGAAATATAATGAGTTTGCGCATTCATAAAAAATGAAAATAGAATAATTGAAAATATAAATAATTTAGTTCTGAAAAATAAGAGCATATACATTAATTTAAAATGAAAAAACCACCACCAACTTCAAGAATTGATACTGACTAAAGCAAACCTACTTGATAAAATCAAATTTATCTTTAAACAATCCACCAACTAGTGGAACTGCAGTTTCTTGTTCATTATTGGCATTTATAATTCCCAGAATCCAAAGAATAACGATTGCAATATTAGCCGAACTCAAAATACTTGCAATAGTTGGCATAACCATTCCAATAATTGTTAAGACTACAGAAAGTAAAATTCCTAAAACACCTATTCCGAGTGACTGTTTTAAATGAAATTTTGTAAGAGAATCTTTATCCTCTAACTTGTTGTATTTTATATAAGCAATTACCCATCCAACAATGGTAATGTAAGAAATAATAGAAAGTGTTTTCTTGTCCATGATTTTGGTTTTTAAATTTTAACCAAAATTAGGAATGAAGTTCAATAAAATCTAATTATGTATATATATTAGTCATCTACAACAATTTAAAAATACATCTATAAACCATCTACATTGATTTTATAATTATTTTATAAACAATGACTTACTATGTATTTCTGATATATAAATCTAAATCTTCGTCTCTGTCAAGATTCAGTTTTTGTTTGATTCTATAGCGCGCCATTCTCATACTTTGCACTTCAATATTCATGTGATTGGCAATTTCTTTGGTACTCATTCCTAGTTTTATGTAGCCACAATATTTAAAATCGAGTTTAGAAAGTGTCCCAGATGCTTTATTTTGTAGTGATTCGAAAAAAATTGGATTTGTGTTTTCGAAACTTGTTTTCAATAATTCAAATTCATCATCAGTTTCTAGACTTTTATCAATAGATTTAGATATTGATTTGACTTCAGATGGTTTTTCGGATTTCAAAGACATTAATTTTTCTTGAATTTCCTTTAAAACCTCATTTTTGCGTTCTAATTGCAAATTATTGGTCATTAATTCTTGTTGCAATTTAGTTTTTTGCTGTTCGGTCAATATTTTTTCTTGAATGGCAATTTGCAATTCTTTTTCAGATAATTCAGATTCCAACATTGCATTCGTAGCTTCTTCTTCTTTTAATTTTGATTTTAAATTGGCTTCTTCGTTGGCTTTTTGTAGTAACAAATTGGCTTTAATGTACGATTTTTGACGAAAATTATAAGTACTAAACATAAATATTAAAGATATTAAAGCCAACACAAACAATGTAATGTACAAATAATTGATTTGCTTTTTTGCTTGCAAATTTTCCGATAATAGTACTATTTTCCGATTTTTTTCATCAGTTTCAAATCGAATTGTAGCATTGAATTCTTTGGTTCTATTTTCTTTATCAATCATTTCCATATTTGATTTATCATACAAATCAAAATAATTTCTATATCCTACAAAATCATTTTGTAAAGTTGCCAAATCCATATAATTTTTATACAATAACATCCTGTATCTTGGCTCTATGTTTTTTTGTTTGTCAAGATATTTCTCAAGTTTAGAAAGAGTCAAAACTATATTTGGAATGTCTTTTTTATTGGTATAAAATTGAGTTTGTTGACCGTAAAGTATCATTAATTGCAACGAAGAATTAATTTTCAAACAGACATTTTCGGCTTTTTTAAAATATTCCTGAGTTTTATCAATTCTAGTATCATAAAAATGATACATATATAAACTTGATAAATTAAGACAAGTTCTACCATAGGAATAGTTTGTAAATTGGTTATTTTTTTCAAACAAATTTATTGCTTTGAGATAGCAATTTGCTGCACTATCTAATAACTTAATGTTTTCAGTATCTTCTTTTGTAACTTTATCTTCAAGATACAATGCCCAACTTGTAAGCCCATTTGCAATATTTATTGGATTCTTGCTTTCAAAACTTAAATCCAATGCTTTTTTTACATATTTTTTTCGAGTTTCATTATTATTTAAATCGCCAAAATGTCCGCCTAAATTTTCATACCCATTTACTAACTTATCATATCTTGTTTTGGTTTTTTCAAAATATGCCAATGCTTTTAACATATACGAAATGTACTTTTCTTTGTCTTCAATTACACTGTACTTCAATGCAATAGCATAATTTGCATAAGCCATTGCTTCTGGATTATTAGTATCTGATGCCAATGAAAAGCATTTGTCAGCATATTTGATTTGATTTTGCAAATCATTATACATGCTTGATAATTTTGAGAGATTCTCAAAAGCAATGACCTGTTTGATTTTAGAGTTTAAGTTAACGCCAATTTTCAATGCTTGATTTGCATATTTATAGGCTTGTAATGAATCTTTTTTACTTAATTTTAAACTTAATTCACACAAATAATCAAATTTATTGATTTGTGTTGCTTTCTTATTATTGATCAATTGAAGTAATAATTCATTCGATTTTTGAGCAATTGATGAATTTGCATAAATTAAAAAAATTGAAAAAAGTATAAATTTAATTTTCATAAATGAATTATTAATTTACAAAATTAAGGAATTAAAAAAGGATATTGAAATTTTTAATTTAAATCAATTTCGTACAATAATAACTTAATTTTTAAAATTATTCCAAAAAATACTATTGTTTTATTGAAAGCATACGATTCAGTAAATTGTCGCTAGATTCTAGATTTGTAAACAAAGAGTTGATTTAAGTTGATTTATTTCCTTTTATCAACAACCTGTTTTTCAAATGCAATTAAATTACATAATTCACGCAAACGAGAACGCACCCGATTTCCGTAAACATTTTCAATTTCACTTGCTGAAAGATTTGTCGTGATATGTGTTTGGATTTTTTTAGCTGTAAAAATATC
>JAYTMQ010000003.1:0-28014 GCA_043728355.1 Bacteroidota bacterium | reverse complement strand
AATATACATAATCATTCTTTTACCTTCAAGAACTGGTAAAGCTTCAACTTTTCCATGGTCTTCAAGATCTTGAGCTAAACGCAATAATAAAATTTGTCCTTGCTCTTTATAAATAATCGAACGTCCTTTAAAAAACACGAAGGCTTTCAACTTTGAACCTTCTTTTAAGAATTTTTCTGCGTTTTTTCTTTTAAATTCATAATCATGTTCATCAGTTTGAGGACCAAAACGAATTTCTTTTACAGTAATTTGAGTTGATTTTGCTTTTAGCTCTTTGTCACGCTTTTTTTGTTGATAAATAAATTTACCATAATCCATCAATTTACATACAGGTGGATCAGCATTGGGAGAAATTTCAACCAAATCTACTTCAAATTGTTCGGCTAATCGTAATGCTTCAGTAAATTTGAAAACACCAGGCTCAATATTTTCTCCAACTAAACGGACTTCTGATACGCCACGAATTAAACTATTAATTCTGTGGGCTGCTGTTTTTTCTACTCGAGGTTGATAACCTCTGTTGCTTCTTATTGCTATGACTTTATAATTTTAGTTAAACTTCAAATGTTTTTAATGTTTTTCTTATTTCTTCGTTAACAATTGAAGCAAATTCTTCAACTGAAATCGTGCTATTTCCTTTTCCTTCTTGTCCATGACGACGAACAGAAATGGTGCCGTTTTTTTCCTCTTCCTCACCAATGATAAGCATAAACGGCATTTTTTGAACTTCCGCGTCTCGGATTTTCTTACCAATCGTCTCGTTGCGGTTGTCAATTAGGGCGCGAATTTCGTGATTTTCTAGCAATTCTAAAACTTTTTTCGCATATTTTTCATATTTTTCACTCAAACATAATATTATAGCCTGTTCTGGCATTAGCCAAAGCGGGAAATTTCCAGCCGTATGTTCCAATAAAATAGCGATAAATCGTTCCATCGAACCAAAAGGGGCACGGTGAATCATTACGGGTCTGTGTAATTTGTCATCTGCGCCTTTGTAAGTTAATTCGAAGCGCTCCGGTAAGTTGTAATCTACCTGAATGGTTCCCAATTGCCATTGTCTTCCTAAGGCATCTTTCACCATGAAATCCAATTTTGGACCGTAGAAAGCAGCTTCGCCATATTCAACTACCGTATTTAATCCTTTATCACGAGCGGCATTGATAATCGCATTTTCTGCTTTTTCCCAATTTTCGTCGCTACCAATATATTTTTCTCTATCAACTTGATCTCTCAAAGAAATTTGAGCCGTAAAATTCTCGAATCCTAAAGATCCAAAAACATACAATACCAAATCAATAACATTCTTAAATTCTTGATCCAATTGGTCTGGTGTACAAAAAATATGAGCGTCGTCTTGCGTAAACCCACGAACACGAGTCAAACCATGCAATTCGCCACTTTGCTCATACCTATATACTGTACCAAATTCAGCGTAACGCTTTGGCAAATCTTTATATGACCAAGGTTTTGTGTTATAAATTTCGCAATGATGTGGACAATTCATTGGTTTCAACAAAAATTCTTCGCCTTCTGCAGGTGTGTTTATTGGCTGAAAACTATCAGCACCATATTTTGCATAATGTCCCGAAGTCACATACAATTCTTTTTGACCAATGTGTGGCGTAACTACTTGCTCATAACCTGCTTTTTTCTGAGCTTTTTTCAAAAATTGCTCCAATCTATCTCGCAAAGCGGCACCTTTTGGCAACCATAATGGCAACCCTGCTCCTACTTTTTGCGAAAAAGCGAATAAATCCAATTCTTTTCCAAGTTTTCTATGATCCCGACGTTTGGCTTCTTCAAGCAATTCTAAATATTCGGTTAAATCCTTTTGCTTTGGAAATGATGTTCCATAAACACGAGTCAACTGTTTGTTTTTTTCATTTCCACGCCAGTAGGCACCAGCAATACTCATTATTTTTACTGCTTTTATAATTCCAGTGTTCGGAATATGACCACCACGACACAAATCGGTAAAAGTCGCGTGATCGCAAAAAGTAATCGTTCCGTCTTCAAGATTCGTGATTAATTCTGTTTTAAATTCATTATCTTTATATAGTTCCAAAGCATCGGCTTTCGAAACTGGACGCAATTTGAATTCGTATTTTTCTCGAGAAATTTCTAGAATTCTATCTTCAATTTTCTTGAAGTCAGCTTCTACAATTTTATTTTCGCCAAAATCAACATCATAATAAAAACCGTTGTCAATTGCTGGCCCAAGTGTTAACTTCAAATCAGGATACATTTCTTCTAAAACTTGAGCCATAACGTGCGAAGTCGAGTGCCAAAATGCTTTTTTACCGTCTTTGTCGTTCCAAGTATATAATATGAGTAAACCGTCCGTTGTCAATTCGGTTGAAGTTTCGATAGTTGTACCATTGAAACTAGCCGAAATCACATTTCTAGCCAATCCTTCGCTAATGCTTTTGGCAACATCCATTGCGTTCACGCCACTTTCAAACTCTTTAATCGACCCATCGGGTAAAGTAATCTTAATCATTTTTAATATTTTGGAATGCAAATATAAGAATTTCAATTTTTTTAACCTATAATGTTATTAGTAATTTTCAAAAAACTAAAATTTTAAACATATTACATAGGTTTTTTTAGAATAAAAATTTATCTCATTTGAATTATTCAGGTTAATAACTTTTGATAATTCTATATTTTTTATATTATTATCTAAAACCTAAAAAACATATATTTGCAGAGTCTAATTTTAAAATAAAAAATGAAACCCAACACACAACAACTACAAATTTTTACACAACAAGTTCGCAGAGACATTTTAAGAATGGTTCATGCAGTTAATTCGGGTCATCCAGGCGGTTCTTTAGGTTGCGCCGAATTTTTGGTCGTTCTTTATCAAAACCTTATGGAAAGAAAAATTGGTTTCGAAATGGACGGCTTGAACGAAGATTTATTCTTTTTATCAAATGGTCATATTTCTCCTGTTTTTTATAGCGTTTTGGCAAGAAGTGGTTATTTTCCTGTTTCGGAGTTAGCGACTTTTCGTAAAATAAATACTCGTTTGCAGGGTCATCCGACAACACACGATCATTTGCCTGGTGTAAGAATTGCTTCTGGTTCGTTAGGACAAGGGTTATCTGTTGCAATTGGTGCAGCACAAGCAAAAAAATTGAATAACGATTCAAATTTAGTTTACACGCTTCACGGAGATGGCGAATTGCAAGAAGGCCAAAATTGGGAAGCTATAATGTATGCATCTGCAAAAAAAGTAGATAATCTTATTGCTACCATCGATTTGAATGGCAAACAAATTGATGGAACAACTGATGAGGTTTTGAATATGGGAAGCATTAGAGCTAAATTCGAAGCTTTCGATTGGGATGTAATTGATATTAAAGACGGTAACGATATTGATGCAATTTTATCTGGAATGGCAGATGCAAAAGCTAGAACAGGAAACGGAAAACCAGTTTGTGTTTTATTGCATACAGAAATGGGTAACGGAGTAGATTACATGATGTATTCTCATGCTTGGCACGGAAAAGCACCAAATGATGCTCAATTAGAAAATGCTTTAAGTCAAAATGCTGAAACTTTAGGAGATTATTAGTAAAGACAAAAAGTAATTAAGAATTAAGTATCAAGACTTTTATAAAAATTAAAATGAAAAAATATACAAATACAGGCAGCAAAGACACTCGTTCAGGTTTTGGTGCAGGAATGACAGAATTGGGACAAAAAAACGAAAATGTTGTTGCACTATGTGCAGATTTAATTGGTTCATTGAAATTTGATGATTTCAAGAAAAACCATCCAGAGAGATTCTTTCAAATCGGAATTGCAGAAGCCAATATGATTGGTATTGCTGCTGGTTTAACAATTGGAGGTAAAATTCCGTTTACTGGCACTTTTGCAAACTTTTCTACAGGTCGTGTTTATGATCAAATTCGACAAAGTGTGGCTTATTCTGATAAAAATGTAAAAATTTGTGCATCGCATGCAGGTTTGACTTTAGGAGAAGATGGTGCAACCCATCAAATATTAGAAGATATTGGATTGATGAAGATGTTGCCAGGAATGACAGTAATTAATACTTGTGATTACAATCAAACTAAAGCAGCAACGTTAGCAATTGCAGATCATCATGGCCCTGTTTATTTAAGATTTGGTCGCCCAGTTGTTCCTAATTTTATGTCAGCTGATGAAAAATTCGAAATTGGAAAAGCCATATTATTACAAGAAGGAAAAGATGTTACAATTATTGCTACTGGACATTTAGTCTGGGAAGCACTAGTTGCGGCAGAAGCACTTGAAGCTAAAGGTATTTCTGCAGAAGTAATTAATATTCATACCATAAAACCATTAGATGAAGCCGCAATCTTAAAATCATTGGCAAAAACAAAATGTATTGTTACTGCAGAAGAACACAACATTCTTGGCGGATTAGGAGAAAGTGTTGCTCGAGTTTTATCATTAAACAATCCAGCTCCACAAGAATTTGTTGCAGTTAACGATAGTTTTGGAGAAAGTGGAACACCCGAAAAATTAATGGAAAAATATAAATTGAACAACCAAGCAATTGTTGAAGCCGTTCAAAGAGTTATTTTAAGAAAATAGTTTTTAATTAATTTATTCTAAAACTCCATTTATCAGCATTAATAGTAATATTTTATTATTTATACTGATAAATGGAGTTTAAATATTATTTTTAATTCATTAAATCCTATATTTACACTTTAAAAAAATTAACCAAAACCAAATGAAAAAAAGTATTTTACTCTTTTTGCTAATCTTTATTATTCCAAAAATTTATTCGCAAGAATATTTTCCGAATAACGAAGGTGTACAAAGCAAAAACAACAATTTTACAGCCTTTACAAATGCAAAAATTGTTATTACTCCAACACAAATTATCGAAAAAGGAACCTTGTTAATCCAGAACGGAAAAGTAATTTCGACAGGAACAAACATCAAAATTCCAAAAAATTGTACAATTATCGATTTGAATGGGAAATCAATTTATCCATCGTTTATTGATATTTATACCAGTTTTGGTATCGAAAAACCAAAAAAAGCAGAAACTTCTGAACGTAGACCTTTATATGATACTAAACGCGTAGGCTATTATTGGAACGAAAACATCAAGCCCGAAACCAATGCGATTGAAACCTATAAATACGATGCCACAAAAGCCGAAGAACTTTTAAAACTTGGTTTTGGTGTTGTCGGAACACATTATCAAGATGGAATTGCTCGTGGAACTGGGGCATTAATTGCGTTAAATAATTATGATAGGAAATCAAGAATTATTTCTAATTCGGTTTCCAATCACTTTTCGTTTACGAAATCTGCAACTACAAACCAAAATTATCCAAGTTCACTAATGGGCGCAATGGCACTGATTCGCCAGATGTATTTCGATTTAGATTGGTACAAAAAAGGAAATTCAGAAACCAAAGATTTATCTCTTGAAGCATTATCAAATAACGAAAAACTAATTCAGATTTTCGAAACTGGCGATAAACTCAATAGTTTGCGAGCATCTAAAATTGCAAAAGAATTCAGTTTAAATTATATTTTGAAAGGTTCTGGAAATGAATTTGAACGCATTGACGAAATCAAAAAAACCAATTCGAAATTCATAATTCCAATAAATTTTCCAGAGGCCTATGATGTTTCTGATAATTATCAAGCCAATCAAATGGAATTGGCCGATTTGCGTTTTTGGAATCAAGCACCAACCAATTTGAAAGTTTTATCCGAAAACGGAATTCAATTTGCATTAACAACCGATTTACTGAAAAAAGTAGAAGATTTTAGAACCAATTTATTAAAATCTATTGAATACGGATTTGATAAAATAAAAGCATTAGAAGCATTAACCACAATTCCAGCTTCAATATTGAATAAAAGCAACGAAATTGGAAGTTTAAATGCTGGAAGTTATGCAAATTTCATCATTACAAATGGTGAAATATTCGATAAGAAAACTATTTTTTACGAAAATTGGGTTCAAGGAAATAAATATGTAATTAATGATTTGAATTCCAAAGATATTCGTGGAAACTATGATTTATTAATTGATAATCAAACTTATAAACTTAAAATTGAAGGCGAAGTTATTGCTCCAAAATTCGAAATATTAAATACAGAAACTAAAAAAGTCATTAATAAATTATCGATTGCAAACAATTCTATTTCTGGAATGATAAAATCGAACGACACCATAAAAACCAATTACACAAGAATAAATGGTTTTATCGAAAATCTCGAAAATCTTACAGGAAAAGCCATTTTATTTAATGGAAATGAAACCAAATGGAAAGCCACAAAAACAAGTCCATTTGTGACGACAAAGGATACGACGAAATTAGCAAAACCTAATAAAATATTTGCAACTACAATGCCAAATATCGCTTACGGAAATGTTCAAAAACCATCGCAACAAACCATCATTTTTAAAAATGCAACAGTTTGGACCAACGAAAAAGAAGGGATTTTAACAGAAACAGATGTTTTAATCAAAAATGGTAAAGTAGTTTCGATTGGTAAAAATTTAACTGATGCTTCTGCAACAATCGTTGATGCAAAAGGAAAACATTTAACCGCAGGAATTATTGACGAACATTCGCATATTGCAATTTCTAAGGGAGTTAACGAAAGCGGACATAACTCAACTGCAGAAGTAACGATTGAAGATGTTGTCAATTCCGAAGACATAAATATTTATCGAGATTTGGCTGGTGGCGTGACTACATCGCAGTTATTGCATGGTTCGGCAAATCCAATTGGTGGTCGTTCGGCAATCGTAAAATGGAAATGGGGAATGTCGCCAGAAGAAATGTTGTATAAAAATCAACCCAAATTTATCAAATTTGCCTTGGGAGAAAATGTAAAACAATCCAATTGGAATATAGAAAATCCAACACGTTTTCCGCAAACAAGAATGGGTGTTGAACAAGTTTTTACAGATTATTTTCAGCGTGCAAAAGAATATGATTTGGCTTGGAAAACCTTTAATTCAAACCCGAAAAAAGACAAAAATAAGGCACCAAGAACCGATTTGGAAATGCAAACTTTATTAGAAATTTTAAACAAAGAACGTTTCATAACTTGCCATTCGTATGTACAATCTGAGATTTTGATGTTGATGAATGTGGCTGATAAAATGGGCTTTAAGGTAAACACTTACACGCATATTCTTGAAGGTTACAAAGTTGCCAACGAAATGAAAGAACACGGAGTTGGTGCCTCAACTTTTGCCGATTGGTGGGCTTATAAATTCGAAGTAAACGATGCGATACCGTATAATGGCGCATTGATGCACAACCAAGGTTTGGTTGTTGCTTACAATTCTGACAATGCCGAAATGTCTCGTCGTTTAAATCAAGAAGCCGCAAAAGCAGTCAAATATGGCAATGTTTCTGAAGAAGATGCTTGGAAATTTGTAACCTTGAATCCTGCAAAATTATTGCATATTGACGATAAAGTAGGAAGCGTGAAAGTAGGAAAAGATGCCGATTTGGTACTTTGGAGTGATAATCCATTATCGATTTATGCCAAAGCCGAAAAAACTTTGATTGAAGGAATTGTATTTTATGATTCTAAAATTGACGAACAAAAACGTTTGGAAATTACCAAAGAACGCAGCGAGTTGATAGGACAATTGCTCATCGAAAAAAGCAAAGGTTCTCCAACTCAAGATGCCAAGAAAAAAGAGAAAAAAGAATACCATTGTGACACTGAAGAAGATAATTAATTATGCGAAATATATTTAAAATAATAGTACTTTTTTGTTTGTCATTTCAAATAAATGCACAACAAAAACCAGTTGCTAAACAATCAAAATCGGTTTTGATAACCAATGCAATTGCACATCTCGGAAACGGAAAAATCATTCAAAATGCGGTAATTGGTTTCAAAGATGGAAAATTGACTTTGGTTGCCGATGCAACTTTAATAAAAATGGATTTTTCGACGTATGATATTAAAATCGAAGCCAATGGAAAACACGTTTATCCTGGGTTTATTGCTCCAAATTCAACTTTAGGGCTTGTAGAAATTGATGCTGTAAAATCGTCAAATGACGATGATGAAATTGGTAGTTTTAATCCGCATATTCGCAGTATCATTGCTTATAACACTGAATCAAAAGTAACTGAAACTGTTAGACCAAACGGAGTTTTAATGGCACAAATTACACCTCGTGGCGGACGAATTTCTGGTACTTCGTCAATCGTTCAACTCGATGCTTGGAACTGGAAAGAAGCATTGATTAAAGAAAATGATGGTGTGCATTTAACTTTTCCATCGACTTTCAAACGCAGTGGTTGGTGGGCTGAACCTGGAAATATAGAAGCCAACAAAGATTATTTAAAACAAGTAGAAGAAGTAAAATTGTTTATAGGAAATTCTAAAGCCTATTTACTTGAAACTTCAAAAGAAAGAAATTTAACTTTCGAGGCAATGAATGGTTTGTTTGATTCCAATAAAACCTTATTTATTCACGCCGATGAAGAAAAACAAATTATCGATGCGATTAATTTAGCGTTATCATTTGGGATTAAAAAAATTGCAATTGTTGGAGGTTTCGAAGCACATAAAACTGCTGATTTATTGGTTCAAAACAATATTGGAGTTTTGCTTCGTCGCGTTCACGATATGCCAACTAATGACGATCAAGATATTGATTTACCGTTTAAAATGGCAAGAATTCTAACCGAAAAAGGCGTTTTGGTCGGACTTGAAAACAGTGGCGACATGGAAAGAATGAATACAAGAAACCTTCCGTTTTTGGCTGGAACTTGCGCTACTTATGGTTTAGACAAAGAAGTTGCTTTACAGTTAATCACATCAAATACTGCTAAAATTTTAGGAATTGATTCCATTTGTGGTACTTTAGAAACTGGAAAAGATGCAACATTATTCATCTCAAAAGGCGATGCTTTAGATATGAGAACCAACAAATTGACACAAGCATTTATTCAAGGTCGCGAAATTAGTTTAGAAACGCATCAAACAAACTTGAATAAAAAGTACAAAGAAAAGTACAATCAAAAATAAGTTATGGGAATTTTCAATGCAATAATGGGCAATGCCTCAGAAATAAATATTGAAAATGTCGAAAAGGAATTTGAACCCATTTTAATTGATGGCGAAATAATCGAAAAAGCCTATAAATTAATTCGTGATATGTTTGTTTTTACAAATAAAAGATTGATTTTGGTCGAAAAACAATTGGTTGGAACAAAAACCGATTATTTGTCAATTCCGTATTCTAGCATTCATAAATTTTCTAAAGAAAGCGCAGGAATTTTAGATATGGATGCCGATTTGAAAATTTGGTTAAAAAGCGATGATATTCCGATTGTGAAACAATTTGGTAAAAGTGGTAATAATATTAATGAAGTTTATCAATTATTGAGTAAGCATATTTTATAAATGAAAATCCCAATTTCTTAATTTGAAATTGGGATTTTTTTATTTTTTAAAGTTTGAAATTCCTTCTTTCAACCAAGATTTATATTTATCAATTTCAGGAACATAAGCCACTGGTTCATTCAATTTAACTTCATTTGTATCGATTAAAACATAAAATGGTCTTGCATTAGTACCATATTTTTGTCTTTGAAATTCAGACCACTTCTCGCCTATTGTAACAATTTTTTCATTCGTTTCTTTTGAAATATATTGTTCCGAAATTGGCAATTCTTTTTTATCATCGCAGTATAATGATATCAGAACAATTTCGTTTTTCAGAATTTTTAAAATTTCAGTTTCAGACCAAACATTGCTTTCCATTAATCGACAATTTTGACATTGTTTGCCTGTAAAATCCAATAAAATTGATTTGTTAACTTTTTTAGCGTAAGCCAAACCAACTGAATAATCTTCAAAAGAAACGATGTTATTTGGTCCATAAACTGCACCTTCGGGCAATTTTTCTAAACTTGAACTTTGTGAAACATTTCCGAAACCTTGTGGAGATTCGCTATATGACATTGGTGGAGTAAACGCGCTAATTAATTTTAATGGTGCGCCCCAAAGTCCAGGAATCATATAGATTGTGAAGCTTAAAGTAATTATAGCAAGTAACAATCTTCCAACTGAAATACTTGTTAATTGGCTGTCGTGAGGCAAGGTAATTTTACCAAATAAATAGAATGCAAGACCGCCAAAAATTGCAATCCAAGAAGCAATAAAAATTTCTCTAGTTAGGAATTGTAAATCCAAACCTATATCAAAATTTGATAAAAATTTAAATGCTAATGCTAATTCTACAAAGCCAAAAACGACTTTTACAGTATTTAACCAACCACCAGATTTTGGCAAATTGCTCAATAAACCAGGTGCTAATGCAAAAAGCATGAATGGCAAAGCCAATCCAAATCCGAAACCAAGCATTGCAATTGTTAGAATAAATGCGCCACCGTCAGAGTTTAATGTAGTTCCAAAAACGAAACCCAATGCTGGGCCAATGCATGAAAACGAAACAATTATTAAGGTCAAAGCCATAAAAAAAATCCCGATTAATCCACCAGAATTTGATGCATTGTCGACTTTATTTGACAATTTGCTAGGCATTGTGATTTCAAAAGCACCAAAAAAAGATATTGCAAATGTTGCAAAAACGGCAAAAAAGAAAAAGTTTAAATAAACATTAGTTGAAATATCAGAAAAAATATCTTTACTAATTCCTTCCATCAAATGAAATGGAAGTGTAAATAATACACAAATCGCAATAATGCAAAAACCATAGAACAAAGCATTGAATTTCCCTTTGACTTTGTTGGTAGATTGTTTCAAGAAAAAACTCACAGTCATTGGAATCATTGGAAAAACGCAAGGTGTAATAGTTGCTAATAATCCACCAATTAATGATAATAAAAAGTAAGACCAAATGCTTTTATGGTCAGAATTTGGATTTTCAGAAGCTTTATTTTTTTTTTTTGTTAGTTCACTTTTTTTAATATCATCAACTTTTTTTGGAATAATTTCGGTTGTTTTTGACGAATCAATTGTTGAAATTGGTGCACTAATATTCTGGGTAGTTATAGAAGTTGGAATATCAAAAGTGAAAGTTTTTTTGTCGTTTATGCAAGATTCTTTACAAACTTGATAATCAACAACTAACTTAATTTTATCCGTTTTTGGATTGGTAACTTTTACTTTTTGAGTTATTGTAACCGATTTTTCGAAAAAATACTCTTCTACTTCAAAAACATCATTGAATGCTTTTTTATATGGGCTTTCGGTTGCTTTTCCGATTAAATCGAAGTTACCTTTTTGATCAGAAAACTTCAATTCCATTGGTAACGAACCTCCATCTGGCGTGAATTGTGAATACACGTGCCAAGAATCATCTATTTTTCCTGAAACAATTAAATTGAATTCAGTTTCTGATATTTTTTCAGTTTTGGAAGTCCATTTTACAGGATTTATTATTTGGGAATTTACATTTGCAAAAGCAAAAAATGCAATTATTAATAAAATTATTTTCTTCATTATAATATATGTGTAATTTGAAATATATTTTTAGTTGTAGTTTCTATTTTAAAACGTTCGTCTTGTCTTAATCCAATTATCCAAACTATTTGATTATCAGATAGTAAAATCCAAATATTTTGTTTTTCTAAAACGGATAATTTTTCATCTTTAAAAAATTTGCTAACCTTTTTAGAATTGCCATTCATTCCAAATGGTTGAAAACCGTCGCCTTTGTTCCATTTTCTGATTGTTAAAGGAAATGATAATTTTTCTGCGTCAACAAATATAGTATTTTGATTAGTATTAGAAATATCTAGAACCTGACAAATTGATAAATTTAATGGAATTTTAACTTCTAACTGATTTTTCTCTATAAAATAAATTTCATTGTCATTTTTTGAAATTGGCGATAAAATAAAATGATTCCTATTTTTTAATAACTTATATCCATTTGAATATATAATTTTTCCTGATTGCGCATCGACCAAATCATAAATGTCATTCCAAGCCGAAAAACCAAATTCTAGGAGCCATTGGTACAAATAGGATTTAAAATTAGGTAAAGTTTTTAATTTTAATAAATCAAAATGAATTTCTTCACCAACTTCTTTTGCAACTTGCTGATAAATCATAATTGTTGCATCTTCGACCATTATTTGCGATTCTTGCAAATAGATTTGTGTTTTTTGAAATGATTCTAAAAAGTTTTCATTCAATTCTTTTAATCGTGGAATGATAGTGTGACGGATTTTATTTCGCAAATATTTATCAGAAGCATTGCTGGAATCTTCTCGCCATTTTATATTGTTTTCTTTGGCGAAATTTTCAATTTCTTGGCGAGAAAAAGTCAATAATGGACGAATAATTTTATCGTTTTGCGACGGAATACCAACCAAACCGTCTAAACCGGTACCACGAGAAAGATTGATAATAAATGTTTCTAGATTGTCATCAGCGTGATGAGCCGTTAAAATATAATCGTAATTTTTGGATTCTAAAAGTTCATAAAACCAATCATAACGAAGATTTCGAGCTGCAACTTGAGTTGATAATTTATAATCTTTTGCGAAATTTTCGGTGTCGAATTGTGTTACAAATATTGGAATATCATTTGCAGCAGCATAATTTTGAACAAAATTTTGATCTTCGAAACTTTCTAATCCACGAAGTTGAAAATTGCAATGAGCAATAGCAATTTTTTGATTCGAATTCTGTAATAAATGCAACAAAACCATACTGTCTAATCCGCCGCTAGTAGCAATAATTAGTTTTTTATTGGCTAAAAACGAAAAATTTTGAAATGTATGGTTTTGAAATTTTTGAATCATAAACAAATATAATTGTATTATTTTGGCTATGTATGGTCTAAAAAGTATATTCATATAAATACTTTTTGCCACAGATTTAAATGATTTAAAAAGATTTTATTATTCCATAACAAAAAAATCTGTGATAATCTGTGCAATCTGTGGCTCTAAAGAACTCATATATTAACTAGACCATAGCCTATTATTTTTAATTCGATTTTAATTAAAAATGTATTTATTACTAATACTTATTTCTGAACTACAAACTTAAAAACTTTCTTTATTTCATTTTTATTCAATTCAAGAAAATAAACGCCATTTGATAAATTACTAATATCAATTTTATTAAGATTCACTTTATCCGAAGCTAACAATTGTCCAGAAATAGTATGAATTTTATAGTTTTCAATTTCTGAAATTGTATTAAAATTTAATGTTGTAGATGCTGGATTAGGACTAATAATCAGATTGTCAAAAACAAAATTATCGTTTGATAATGAAGCCGAATTTAATGTTGTAACTTTCATGTCATCAAAATAAAAACCGTCTCCATTGACTTCTCCATCTGATTTGAATCTAAATCTTATCGAAATATTGCTTCCTAAATAATCTGATAAATTAATTTTTTCTTGTACCCATGTTGACTGATTTCCATCGTACAATGGTTTTCCTGAAATTTGATTTGCTGTACCTAAATTAGTAAATAATCCACATTGTGGTGTCCAAACACCTGCGTTTTTTTGAATTTCTAAAACTACATAATCAAAACTTTTTTCAATGTCCCATTTTGCATAAAAACTTAACTCGGCTTGCAACGCATTTGATAAATTTATTGGATTTGTAACTCTAAAAGTTGAAGCCTTATTTATTAGATAATCTCCATTTGGCGAATCGGTTATTGAAGAATTAGCAGAATAAAAAGTTGTATTTGTTGTATTCCAACTAGTTACTGTTGCTGTCCATTGCGACAAATTATCTCCTACTTCATTAAAAACTATTGTTTTGTTTCCAAAATATTTTGTTATTGTGTACTCTTGCGTCGAAATACCATTATTAACTTCTACTAAGAAAATGATTGGCTCTCCTTGAGCAATATTCGGATTCAAATTAACTTGAAAACTATTATTAGAATCTAAATTATATGCTAAACTTGTAAAAGTTAAAGGATTTGAAACACTAGAAATATTAGCTGAAAACGGAATAATTGTTACTACGAAATTTTCATTGTCAACTAATCCCAATCTTTTTAGAGAAAAGTCAAAATTAAAGTTTGTTGACGAAATAATTTTATCAGTTTTATCTTCAAAACTTGCAAAATTATGCATAAATCGCAATGCTGTTAAATTGGTATATAGCATATTTCGATTGTTAATAAGTGTTTGTTCTGGAGTATCCCAAAATGAACCGCCAACTTCGGGTGTAAAAGCAAAAATCTTAGATTTTGTCGTTATATCTGCATACATCCAATCGTCTGAATCGCCTGAAGCTGGATACAAATCGGCAGCTAATTGATTGACATAACCATTATATTTAACCATTTCGCCAGAAATTCCTTTAAAAATATTGTCATCGACAGTTGGCGAGTTAATTTCGTTTCCAAATGGATATAAAACCAAGCTACTATAAGTGTGCGCATTCATTGCAACTAAAAAATTTTTTTGTTCGCAAAACCATTTTATTGCTTGATTTTCTGGTTCAGAAAAAGCAGCCGTTCCGCAATAAGTTTGACCATTTGTGTTAAATGTAATTCCGGTTGTGCCCCAGCCATAAGCATAGTTTCGATTGTTGTCCACACCAAAATTGCCGTCAAGATTGTCACGTCGGTTTTTACGCCATAGTCCACCACCAGCTGGAGTTGCAGTTTGATTATAAATGTATCCATCAGGATTTACAATCGGAATACAAAAAATTTCGGTATTGTCAACTAAATTTTTAACTTCTAAATTGCTTGAATAATTTTCTAAAATATACCACATAAAATATATTAATTGTTGCATCGAACCAGGTTCACGAGCGTGATGAACTGCGTCGAATAAAATTCGCTTTTCTGTTTCATCTATTTCAGGATTATCAGAAATTTTAACGAATTGTAAAGAACGATTTTCAAAAGTCAAAATTGTTCCAACATTGGATTTTGCAGTTATTAAATTTGGATATAAAGTCCGCATTTCGTCCAATTCAGCCATACATTCCTCAAAAGTCAGAAAACCTGCCATTGAGCCAGCATTGTAATTTATTGGATCGTTAAAAGTGAAATTATTATTATCGCATTGCAAATTTGCATTTCTAGAATTAATGTTTTGTTGCACAAATTCTTGCATATCATCGATTATAACATCGACTTTTTTGCCAGAAATTTTTAAATTTTCTACAAAAGTTTTAGGAATTTCACATTCAATATATGTTCCTTTTTTCTGATGAAAATGATCGATTTCGTTGTCACGAATGATTTGTTGTAGCTCTTCTTTGGAATTATAATGTATTCGGACTTTTTGGTATTTCTCTTGCGAAAAACCCATTGAGATTAATAAAAGGAATATGTACTTTAAATTTTTCATATAAATTAATTTTTAATTTATTCTAATTAATATGTTTTAGTAACTCAATATAAAATTTATAAAAAAGACTTATTTTTTAAAGCTAATTTACTGTTTTTAAATCCATAAATAAAGTAAAAAATCAATCCAATTAATAACCAAACCCCAAACCACATCCAATTAGATACTGCCATTCCAGTCAATAAATAACAACAAGAAACCAAACCTAATAAAGGAATTAATGATAAATTTTTGGTAAATGAAAATACAGTCATTACTAAACAAACTAATAAGAAAACCAACATTGGCAAATTAGTAGCCATTTTACCTTCCGAGAAATCGAGAATATTTGAAAAGAAATTGGGTATGAAATTAAATGTTAAAACTGTTCCTGAAATTACAATTGCAGGAAAAATAAACTTTGAGTTGACGTATGGAATTCTAAATTTTCCTTTAGATTGTCTTTCTAATAATTCGGCTTCGCTTTGTGGAGAAAGCATCAATACGCCACCACAAACCAAGACAAATGCAAATAAAGTTCCGATTGAAGTGAAATCTAGAACGAAATTTTCGTCTGTAAAAAATATTGGAATTCCGACAACCAAACCAGTTACAATAGTTGCAAAACCAGGAGTTTTGTATTTTGGATGAATCGTTGCGAATTTCTTCGGCATTAAACCATCACGAGACATTGTCATCCAAATTCTAGGTTGCCCCATTTGAAAAACCAATAAAACACTTGTCATGGCAACAACGGCAGCTATTGACACAATAAACAACATCCATTTTACACCTTTTAATGCAAATATTTCAGCCAATGGATCGCTAACGCCAAGCAATTCATAAGAAACCATTCCTGTGATTACTAAAGCCAAAACTATAAAAACAATAGTACAAATGACTAACGAATATATCATTCCTTTTGGTAAATCGCGTTGCGGATTTTTGCTTTCTTCGGCCAATGTCGAAACAGCATCGAAACCAATATAGGCAAAGAAAACCGCTGAAACTCCTCCCATAACCCCACTAAAACCGTTTGGCATAAATGGTGTCCAGTTGTCAATGTCTATATAAAATGCGCCAACAACAATTACCAAAGCGATTATTGCTAATTTTATGTAAACCATTACATTACTGAAATTTTTTGATTCTTTTGTGCCTCGATAAACTAAATAGGTTATCAAAATATTGATTATTACGGCTGGCAAGTCAAAAATAATTTTTAAACCACCAATTTCAGGAGCGTTTTGCCAAGCTAACAAACCTTCACCAGCTTTTGATTCAGCAAATGCTGCATTTGCAGATTTGTAATTTATTGTTAACCATTCTGGCAAATGAATACTAAAAGTTTCAAGTAAATTTGTAAAATATCCAGACCAAGAAAAGGCTATGTAAATATTCCCGATTGAATATTCCATTATTAATGCCCAACCAATTATCCAGGCGAAAAGTTCTCCAAAAGACACATAAGCATAAGTATAAGCAGAACCCGAAACAGGTACACGCGATGCAAATTCGGCATAACACATTGCGGTAAATCCGCAGGCAATGGCACACATTATGTACAAAAGAACAACTGCTGGTCCACCAGAGAAACATGCATTTCCGATTGCAGAAAATGTGCCACCACCAATAATTGCAGCTATTCCAAAAAAGGTTAAATCTTTAACTGTTAACACTTTATTTAAACCTGAACTATTGTGATCGCCGCCTTCTTTAAGAATTGATTGTGTAGATTTTTTTCTGAATAAACTCTTGAAATTCATAAATATTTTGGTTTGGTTTTTTAGTTGTATCGAAAAACAAATATAAGATAATATTGATATAAAAGTAACTTAAAAAAAATAGTCATAAATTTCAATAATATTAAATTAGAATTAAAACAATAAAACATATATAAAGTCGTTGAAATTGTTAGTTTTGTAATAATAAATTCCAATAAAATATAATGATTTTCAATAATCGAATAGTGCATTTTTTCTTCCTGTTTTTTTTGATGATTTTTAATACAAATGCACAAGAAACAACTTTCCCAAAAAACGAATTTCGTGCCGTTTGGATTGCTACTGTTGCCAATATAGATTGGCCAAAACAACGAACTGATTCTGTTGCCAAACAACAAAAAGATTTTATTGAAATTCTTGATACTTATAAAAAATTGAATTACAACGCAGTAATAGTTCAAGTTCGTAGTGTTGGCGATGCTTTCTATCAATCTAAACTAGCACCTTGGTCACGTTTTTTGACTGGAAAAGAAGGTCAAACTCCAAAAACTGATATCGACATTTTGGATTGGATGATTGCCGAATCCCACAATCGAGGATTAGAATTTCACGCTTGGTTCAACCCTTATCGAGCAACTTCTGATTCAAATTTAAGAAATCTCGATCCAAAACACGATTTTTTCATTCACAAAGATTGGATGATTAAATATGGAGACAAATATTATTACAATCCTGGTTTGCCAGAAGTCGAATCGCATTTGATAAAAATAGTTGAAGAAGTAGTCCAAAATTATGATATTGATGCTGTTCATTTCGATGATTATTTTTATCCGTATAGAATAAACAAGGTCAATTTTAATGACAACGAAGCTTTCGCAAAATACGGAAACGGACTTTCTCAAGACGATTGGCGCCGTTCGAATGTCAATAATTTAGTTCAAAAATTGAATGTTGCGATAAAAAACATCAAACCTTATGTTCAGTTTGGAATCAGTCCATTTGGAGTTTGGCGCAACAAATCGATGGACGAAAAAGGTTCAGAAACGCAAGCTGGACAAACCAACTATGACGATTTATTTGCCGACACAATGCTTTGGGACAACAACAAATGGATCGATTATATCATTCCGCAGTTGTATTGGAGTTTAGACCATCAAAAAGCTTCGCATTCAAAATTGTTGAAATGGTGGTCAGAAAATTCTAAAAATGCGGCATTATATATAGGTAACGGTCCTTATAAAATCAAAACCGATGCTGACAAACGTTGGAACGACGAAAATGAGATTCCTAATCAGGTAAATGCTGCTAGAAGTTTCAAAAACATCTATGGAAATGCCTATTTTAGTGCAAAATCTTTAATGAATAGAAATCAAAATGTTGTTGATATTCTAGTAGTAAATCAATACAAATATCCAGCAATTCCTTATGTTGTCCCTAATTTTAAGAAAGAAATTACTGTTACGCCATTTGTGGAATCAATTGTAAAAAATGACAATTCTTTTACAATTAAATTACCAATGTATAACATCAGAAGTTTAGTTTTATATAGCGTAAAAAACGATTCAGAAATCAATATTAATGATGCTTCACAAATTATTGATAAGTACTTTGTCAAAGAAATTGACGGTTTTATGCAATTTGAAATTCCGAATAAAAATGTTCTTGAAAATAATAAATATGCGATTACTTTTATTGATTTATATGGAAATGAAAGCAATTCAATCGAAATTAATTTCAAATAGTAAAACAATCTCTTTTAAAAGTTAAAAAAGTTACTACAACCCGAATTTGAAAGAGTAAACAGGTTAACAATACCACAAATTTTCACTAAAAATATTGATTATAATTTCACAAAATTTGATTATGTGTTGGAAATAAATTATTAAAAATTTGTGTAATAAAAAGTTTAAAATTATTTCATTTGTGCTAATTTGTGTAATTTGTGGTCAAAAATAATCATTAGTACTTTCATTAAATAACAAAAACTTATTACATTATAAGAAATCATAATAAAAACTTATACGAAAAACTTAAACTTTATTTAAATTTGTAACAAAAATTAAATCAAAAACTATCACAATATGGAAAATATGAAAAACTCAAACGGAGAAGGAAAATGTCCTTTTTCTAGTGGAACTGTAAAACAAGCAGCTGGCGCAAGTCCAATAAACCGCGATTGGTGGCCTAATCAATTAAAATTGAATATTTTGCGTCAACACTCATCGTTATCAAACCCGTTGGATTCTAATTTTAATTACGCAGAAGCTTTTAAAAGTGTAAATTTTAGCGAATTAAAAAAAGATATTAACGATTTAATGACAACTTCACAAGATTGGTGGCCAGCAGATTATGGTCATTACGGCCCATTTATGATTCGAATGGCTTGGCACGCAGCAGGAACTTACAGAATTGGTGACGGTCGTGGTGGTGCAGGTTCTGGAATGCAACGTTTTGCACCATTAAATTCTTGGCCAGATAACGGAAATCTTGACAAAGCCAGACTTTTGCTTTGGCCAATAAAACAAAAATACGGAAAGAAAATTTCTTGGGCAGATTTAATGGTTTTGGCTGGAAATTGTGCTTTAGAAACTATGGATTTCAAAACTTTTGGTTTTGGTGGCGGTCGTGAAGACCAATGGGAACCGCAAGAAGACATTTATTGGGGACCAGAAAAAGAATGGTTGGGCGACGAGCGATACACAGGCGATCGTGAACTCGAAAATCCGCTTGGTGCAGTCCAAATGGGTTTGATTTATGTAAATCCACAAGGTCCAAACGGTAATCCAGACATTTTAGGTTCGGCTAAAGATATTCGCGAAACCTTCGGAAGAATGGCAATGAACGACGAAGAAACGGTAGCTTTGGTTGCTGGTGGACACACATTCGGAAAAATGCACGGTGCTGCTGATCCAGACGTTTATGTTGGTCCAGAACCAGAAGGAGCATCAATTGAACAACAAAGTTTGGGTTGGAAAAACACATTTGAAACCGGAAAAGGCGAACATACAATTACCAGCGGTTTAGAAGGTGCTTGGACAACTACTCCAACTAAATGGAGCAACAATTATTTCGAAAACTTGTTTGGTTTCGAATGGGAATTATTCAAAAGTCCAGCAGGTGCCAACCAATGGAAACCAAAAAATGATGGCGGTGCAGGAACTGTTCCAGATGCTCACAATCCTGAAAAAAGTCACGCCCCAGTAATGACAACTGCCGATTTAGCAATGAGATTTGATCCAGCTTACGAAAAAATATCAAGACACTTTTTTGAAAATCCAAATGAATTAAAAGATGCTTTTGGTCGTGCTTGGTTCAAATTAACACACCGAGATATGGGACCAATCGAAAGATATTTAGGTCCAGAAGTTCCATCAGAAGAATTGATTTGGCAAGACCCAATTACAAATCCGACTTACAATCAAATCGACGAAAATGATGTTACATCGTTAAAATCGAAAATCGAGGAATCTGGTTTATCAATTTCAGAAATGGTTGCAACAGCTTGGTCATCGGCATCTACTTTTAGAAATTCTGACAAACGTGGTGGCGCTAACGGAGCAAGAATTGCTTTGTCACCACAAAAAGATTGGGAAGCTAATAATCCAAGACAATTGGCTAAAGTTTTAGATGTTTTAAAAGGAATTCAATCTTCATTTAATAATTCACAATTATCTGGAAAACAAGTTTCATTAGCAGATTTAATTGTTTTAGCTGGAAATGTTGGAATTGAAAAAGCATCAAAAAATACTGGTCAACCCGTTAATGTTCCTTTTACATCTGGTCGTGGAGATGCAACACAAGCACAAACCGATATCACTTCATTTATGGTTTTAGAACCAAAAGCTGATGGTTTTATAAATTATAAAAAAGCAATTCACACCGTTTCTGCCGAAGAAATGTTGGTTGACAAATCACAATTAATGACTTTGACAGTTCCTGAAATGACTGTTTTGGTTGGTGGAATGAGAATGTTAAATACCAATTTTGAACAATCTAAAAATGGTGTATTTACAAAAAATACAGAAACTTTGACCAACGATTTCTTTGTAAATCTTTTAGATATGAACACAACTTGGAAATCAACATCAGATTATCAAGATGTTTTTGAAGGTCGTGATCGCAACACAGGTGAATTAAAATGGACTGGCTCAAGAGTGGATTTAATTTTTGGCTCTAATTCAGAATTGCGTGCAATTGCAGAAGTTTATGGTTGTCAAGATTCAAATGAGCAATTTGTAAATGATTTTGTTGCTGCTTGGAACAAAGTTATGAACTTGGGTCGTTACTAGATTTATAAATTCATCGTAACATAATTTATAATTTAAAATAAAAAAATCGCAATTAAATCTTAGATTTGTTGCGATTTTTTAATTCAATTATTTATGGAAATAATTATCATTTCTATTGTTGCTTTTTTGACCGCAATTCTGACTTTTTTTTCAGGATTTGGTTTAGGAACAATATTGACACCAGTTATGATGCTTTTTTTTCCTGTTGAAATCGCAATTGCTTTAACCGGAGTAGTACATTTTTCGAATAATATTTTCAAATTATTTTTGGTTGGCAAGAATTTTGATAAAAATATTTTATTTAAATTTGGAATTCCTGCTGTGATTTTTGCATTTATTGGCGCATCACTTTTATTATTGATTCCAAATCAAGAACCAATTTACACCTATATATTTTTTGATAAAACTTTCGAAATATTTGCAATCAAATTAATAGTGGCTTTGTTAATGATGTTTTTTGCAGTTATAGATTTAATTCCATATTTAAATAATATAGAATTCCACAGAAACAAATTACCAATTGGTGGTGCATTTAGTGGTTTTTTCGGAGGATTAACTGGTGCTCAAGGTGCATTGCGAAGTGCGTTTTTAATCCGTTCTGGAATGACCAAAGAAGCATTTATTGGCACAACAGTTGTAATTTCTAGTTTTGTCGATTTAACGAGATTGAGCGTTTATTCAACTCGATTGTTACAAATTGATTTAAATGAAAATCTATTGTTAATAACAATTGCAACACTTTCGGCGATTTCTGGAGCATTTATTGGCAACAAATTATTAAAGAAAGTTACGTTAGCATTTTTGCAAAAAACGGTTGCAACTATGTTGGTAATCATTTCTTTAGCTTTAGGATTGGGATTAATTTAAAAGTATTTTAAATATTTTTTTAACCATTAAGATATTAAGGTTCATATTTTATTAATTGAATAAAGAACCTTAATATCTTAATGGTTTTTCATTTTTTTTTTCAATTTTATGCAAATGAATAAATTAAATTGTAAAAAGACTTTTATAATTTTTCCAATAAGCATAAATCAAAAAAACATTTCCAAAGAAAATAAAAATGGCTATTGGCAAACTTTCTGGCATTAAAAAGTAATTTATCATTAAAATATTGAAAGTTACTGGCAGTATTACAATGTTTGCTAAAGTGACAAATTTGTTGGTTACAAACGCCAAACCACAAATAAGTTCAATAGCTTTTGCTAATGGCATTAAATAACTTGAAGCAACAATACCAACCTGAAAAGCTTTGAATGCAGCAGTAGATTCAGTTTCGGGAGCCATTTTTAAGAAAAACATCATCGATGCATAAATAAAAATCAAACCAACCAATGTTCGAATTATAATTGTAGCTATTTTCATGATAGTGAATTTAAGATTTCTCTATTCAAAGTTAATGAAAAAAATTATTATTTTGTTAATTTAAGAAATTAATTTAATATAAATTAATAATTTAAGATTTAACTTACCAATTTGTAATTAAGCTAAATTGTTCTCTTCAACGAAATCTTCACAAAACATTTTAATCATCTCTCGAACCGTTAGAAACTGAAAATAAATTTCGTCTTCGGTTCCTTCGGCAGCTGCTGGATCTGGAAAATCATAATGTAATTTTACCGCTTTTGATAAAAAAACAGGGCATTTTTTTTCTGCATTATCGCAAACTGTAATTACGAAATCGAAATCAATATCTGAATATTCACTAGCGTTATTAGATGTGTTTCCAGAAATATCAATATCGTCTTCCAGCATTATCGAAACCGCTTTTGGGTTTAATCCATGCGTTTCGACACCAGCTGAATAAATTTTCGCTTTGTTTTTATCGGTTAAATTTTCTAAATAACCTTGAGCCATTTGGCTTCTGCAACTGTTTCCTGTACACAGGACGAGTATGTTTTTCATATTTTTATTTTAAACAAATAACCAAATAATATTGATGATTGTAAATTTTTCATCGAATCCAAATATAATTTGAAGGATTGTTATTGAAAGCAAAATTATTACTTTTTTTTTGTTATTAATCAAAAATTCTTTCATTTTTAAACAGATTTAGATGTTTGTATTGGTATTTATACGTAAAAATTCATAATTTAGTTTTATCAATAAACTAAAACTCAAAAATTACAATAACCTTAGCAACAACCAGAATTTGGTGTGCAACAATCAGCAATTTGTGCTTGCAACTCGCTCATTTTTAGTTTTACTTTTTCTAATGGAAAAGCACAAGAATCTTTGGCTAAACAATCGGTTTGCTTGTTTGTCATTTGCAGTTTATCACCAATAAAATCCAAACCAAACTTACCAATTGTTTCTTGTTGGTATTCGATTTCGATTTCTAAATCTTCGCCGTCAAACATTTTTTCGGTCGAATCGATAATTTTCACAATCATTTTTGGATCTAATCGGTGCCAATAATCAACAGAAGTCCATAATTGCAAAGTTGCAGTTTTCTGAATTCTGAAAGTATTGCCACAATCTGTAAAATTTTTGGTTGTCATTCCAACTTCGGTAATATGAAAATGTGGTGGCACTTTTTGACCATTTGGCAAATAAAAATCTACTGTTTCAAGATTTTCTAAGTGATTTTTAAATTGAGATAGTTTCATTATTTATTAGATATTAGATTTTAAACACTTCGATTGCGCTCAGAGATCCAGAATTAATTAAAAATCAACAACATTTAATTTCGAGTTTATTTTTTATCATTTGAAAATAATTTTCAAATTTAGACAAAGTTTCTGAATTCAAACAATAACAAATTGCGGTTCCTTCGATGTTACCTTGTATGATTTTAGCATTTTTCAATTCTTTAAGATGCTGAGATACTGTTGGTTGTGCCAATGGCAAATGATTGACAATATCGCCACATATACAAGAATCAACCGATAATAAATACTCAATAATTGCAATTCTTGCCGGATGACCAAGGGCTTTGAACAAAATTGCCAAATCGTTTTGCTTGTTTGTAAATTGTTCGGTTTTAGAAATGCCCATTTTTCTTTATTATATCGCAATATTACGATAAATATATTAATAAAAAAAGCCAAATCTGTCGATTTGGCTTTTTTATTAAAAATATAAATAAAATTAGTTCTTAATTATTTTTTTAGTAACAGTACCTTTATCTGTATTCATATTAAGTAAATAAAGTCCTGACGTCAAACCTTCAATATTAATTTCTAAACTAGAAATAGTATTAACTTTTTCAGATTTAACAATTCGACCATTTAAGTCAGTTATATTAATTTCATTGATATTAACGTTATCTATATTAGAAATTTTTATTAATTTATCAGCAGGATTTGGCGACAATGAAAATGAGTTGTTTAAAAAATTATCTGTTGCTAAAACTGTCGATGTAATTGAAATTGAATCTATGTATAAATTTGCAGCTGTTGTTGCAATTGGTGAGTTATTATGAAAGCCAAAGAAATAAACACCAGTTGTTGGTGCTGTCCAACTGGCAGTTCTTGGTGTAAATGCTGAACTGTTATTTTCTGAATAATTTGCAATTACTATAGTTTGAGCAGTAGGTGTCTGATTATTGCCAACAGTTAAATTAAAAGTCATTGGCGTGCCAGTTGAAGGAAACAATTTTGTTTTAAAATCGAAAGTAACTACTTCGCCAGCTACCAAACTTATACCTCTTGTGTAACCACGACGATTACTAATTGTAGTAGTACTACTTGAAGTGAAAACTGAATTACCAAAACCGTCTGGACTATCGGCCATTCCCGTCGGGATTGAAGTTGCGGTTGATGTATATCTTACAAACCCAGTAAAACCATCGGTATAGAACTTTGTTCCATCTTCAAAATTTAAAACATAAGGAAGTGTTTTGGCCAAAAATCCTAATTTTGGTCCTTGCCAAGCACTTGTGCTTCCTGCACCACAATTTGATCTTACAAAATATCTAAAATTAGATTCACTTGGTAGCGATAATAACGGTAAAAAAAATGCTGCTGGATTAGTTCCCGCAGTTCCAGTCACTATTGTTCCTGATCCTGGTGGAGTTGATATTGAGCTACTCCAATCAACGTCGTAGTTAGCTGGTGCTCCAACAGCTGTTTGGTACGTAATTGTCTGCGATGTCGTTGTAACTTCATTTGGCAAAAAGTTACCTAAGTTATTTGGACGAATGCAACCACCAGCAACAAAAGAAACTGAAAATTGAAAACCTAGTACAGAATCTGCTGTTGCGGGATTTACTACTTTATTATTATTATCCCATTGAATGAAATAAGTAGTTCCGGCAGCTACTGGAAATGTTAATGTGGTTAAAAGATTTGTTGGCGAAACGTTGTCAGAAAAGTCAAAACAAGTCAATGTATTAGTACCACAAGTTCCTTTTAAAATAGAAATTCTTGTATCGTTAGTATAAACAATACCGTCGTTAGTTGGCAAATCAGAAGAAATAGTGACTTCTCCATCGGCTGTTGCTACATATTTGTACCAACTTGCTTTAATACCAGTTCTCGAACTCAAACAAATCACTTGGTAAGTTCCTGCAAATGTTGGAGCAATAAAACTTCCATTTGTACTAACATCAATCGCAGTTGCGCAAGTACCTTGGGCTTGTAAATTTTTTACTGATAAAATACACAGTAGTAAAAGTAATAATTTTTTCATTTTTTTTAATTTTAAATATTTTTTGCAAAAATACTGTTTTATTTTTTACATTGTAAATAAAAAAAATCTAATGTCAATTATTTATTACAAAAAATTCAGATAAAATTATTAATCTTGATAGATTTATCATTTTCAATAGGAACTTGTAAAGTGCAAAATAGTAGGAATAATTACAAATAAGTAAAAGCAAAAATTTACCAAAAGGAGTCAATCTGTCAATCCTCAGAAACGATTTTCACAATCTTCTTGGTTTTGGTTTTCCAGAGGTTGATTATTAAAAAGTTTCTAATAATGTTGTTGGTTTGAAATATTTAGAATAAAAAAATAAAAAAATAATGTTTGTGTCAAATAAAATTATACATTTGTAGCTAAACAATATTCAAAAATTATGAAAAAATTATTACTTTCTGTAGCTATTGTAATATCTAGCTCAAGTCTATTTGCACAATTTCCTGCGCCATATTGTGCAGAAGTATTTAATACAGGTGTAGAACCAATTACTTTAGTAAACTTTGCTGGTATCAATAATGTAACCCCCCCTACTTTAACCGGAGCAGTTGCAAATAATAACTTTTTATCTCTAACAGGAAATGTTGTCGTAGGCGGAACATACACAATAACCTTAAAAGGTAATACTGATGGTAATTTTAATAATAATTATGTAGTTTTCGTTGACTGGAATAACGACAACGATTTTTTAGACGCTGGTGAAATATATAATATTGGTAGTATTATTGGTTCTTCTGGAGTAGATGCAAAACAACTAACTGGGAGAATTGCAGTACCTACATCAGTTTCTATTGGGAATAAAAGAATGCGTGTTTCAAAAAAATTCAATAATTCTACAACTATTTTTCAAACAGCTTGCAATGTTGCTGGGGCTAATAACTATGGACAAGCTCAAGATTATACTTTAGCTGTTACTTTACCATCCTGTTTAGCTCCATCATCTGGAATAGCCGTAGTTGATCCTTTTTTGAATGCAAATTTATCTTGGACAGCTGGTGGTAATACTAATAATGAATATGTTTTTCAACTTGCGGGCGTTGGGGTACCTGCTGATGCAATAAATACGGGCGTTAATGTTGTTGGAACATCTGTTTCTGTACCTGCTTTAACACCTGAAACATTTTATGAATTTTATGTTAGAACTGAATGTACTGATGGATTAGAATACAGTACTTGGTCTGGTCCATTTAAATTTAATACTGTCACTCCAACAGTACCAAATTGTTCAACATATATTTCGCCTTTAGATGTGGCGGTAAATGTACCGAGAGTTACGCAAGGTACTTTTATAAACTCTGTAACTTTAAGATGGAATGCTGCAACGGGCGATGGCGTTACACCGCTTACAGGTTACAAACTTTTTATTGGTACAAGTTTACCAATAACCGAGACAGTTACGCCAACACCTTGGACTGACACAGGTGTAGTTTTTAACAATAGATTAGCAAATACAACATATTACTGGAAAATAGTTCCTTATAATTCAGTTGGTTCGGCGGTAAATTGTCCAACATTTAGTTTCACAACTGCTGCTGACCCATTAGCATTAGACACATTCACATCTGCTAATTTTAAATCTTTTCCAAATCCTGTAAAAGATGTTTTGAATTTATCTTATGATAAAAACATTACATCAATTTCTGTTCTGAATTTATTAGGACAAGTTGTTTTATCAAATTCTTTAGACAATAAAGAAGCAAAAATTGATATGTCTGGGTTAACAACTGGTACTTATATGGTTAAAGTAACTTCTGACAATGAAGTTAAAACTATTAAAGTTATCAAAGAATAAATTTTTGTTTTTATAAAAACTAAAAGCCATTTGCATAATATTGTAAATGGCTTTTTTTGTATTAATAGTTTAAAATGAAAAATTTTAATTATATTTACTAAATTATAAAAAAATAATTATGAAAAAAATACTACTTCTATTTTGTTCGATTGTAACATTTCAATGTTTTTCGCAGTTTCCAGCACCTTACTGCGCCGAGGTTTCGTCGTTTGGCGTAGAACCAATTACTTTGGTGAAATTTGCGGGTATTAACAACGTTTCTTCAAA
>JAYTMQ010000002.1:0-8304 GCA_043728355.1 Bacteroidota bacterium | reverse complement strand
TCGTTCGGTAACTGATACGTGCATAAAAAATGGACAAAATATATTGTTTGCTTTTAAAACTATCGCTAAATTGCAGGCTGAATAGTTACAATTTTTCTTCTAATCGAATTTTTTCGAGTTCGATGTAATTTTCTAGATATTTAATTTCGTTTTCCAAAGGCACTTTTTCTTGCTTGGTTTCGTACAACGAATAGCGTAATAAATCTGAAAGTCGAATCATTAAATTTGGCAATTTATTAGAATTATCAACAGCCAAGCCATAAAAATTATTCATAGTATTGAATAAAAAATGTGGTGAAATTTGAGATTTTAAATTTTCTAACTCAAAATGCATTTGTTGTTCAACTATGAGATTTTGATTATTAAAAAATTAAAAAAAAATTGAAATATTTCAATAATATTATAAAAAAATAGAACAAAATAAAATACGAAAACGAATCCAAGAACATATCATGCTTATCATAATTGGCAAAATTGGGTATAAAACCCAAAATACTTTTCTTTTAGAAAACATCGCCAATTGCAGATAAATTCCAACAGAAAAAACCTATTACAAAAAAAAATTGGTCTTCTTTTAGGAATTAATTTATTGTATAAAAATAAAGTTTTGTAAGTTGTAATAAAAAAGAAATAAATCAAAATTTTAAAATTGAAATTATTGATTTATTGGGGCGAATTTCATTTTCTGAACAATATGAAAATCAATTAAATAACAAGATTAAAATTAATATTAGTAATTTATCTAAGGGAAATTATTTATTGAAAATAATTTCTGACAATGAATTTGTTTTTAAAAAAATAAATATTCAATAATTGAATAAATTTAATTGTATTTTTAAATCCTCGAAAGAAATTGTTTTTTCGAGGATTTTATTTTAATAATATGTCAAAATTACTTTCGGTTTTAGAAAAAATTCAAAATGTAAAAGTTATCGATAGTTCTATAGAATATTCAGATTATATTCATTTGGATTTATCCATTTCTAATAAAAGACTAGATGATTTTGATTTATCAAATGCGGCAATGTTTGAAGATTTTATTGAAAATTATTTAAAAATCAATAATGCAAAAGTTGCTTTTGGTGGATATAATGAAAACAGAAACATTTACAAACGAAGCACAGTTTTTAAGAATGATATTACTGACGAACGCAATATTCACATTGGTTTAGATTTATGGATAAAAGCTGGAACCAAAGTTTTAGCTGCAATTGATGGAAAAATTCATAGTTTTCAAAACAACAAAAGTTTAGGCGATTATGGCCCAACAATTATCTTAGAACACGAAATCGATAACACAAAATTTTATACTTTATATGGACATTTATCCGAAGAAAGTTTATATGATTTATATGTTGGAAAAACATTTTTGAAAGGCGAAAAACTTGCAACTTTAGGAAATTTCCCGATAAACGGCGATTATGCGCCACATTTGCATTTTCAAATCATCAAAAATATTGGAGAATTTTTAGGAGATTATCCTGGAGTTTGTAATAGTAAAGATTTAGATTTTTATTTAGAAAATTGCCCAAACCCAAATTTATTGTTGAAAATTTAAGAAATCGGTTTTACTTTTTTCTTGTAATTTATAATAAAAACGCCCAAAATAATTAGTAAAGTTGCCATGATAAATTCTTGTTTGATAACTTCATCTTTTATCATCCAACCCAAGAAAACAGCAATAATGGTGTTGACATAAGTCAAAATAGAGACTTGAATTGGAGCTACTTTTTTTAGAGCATATTGATAGGCAAATAAAGCAATTACCGATCCGAAAATTGCTAAATAAAACATTGCCAAAACACTGTCTTTACTCCAATTTTCATAATTTGAATTTGGATAAAAGATGTTTGCCAAAACAATTTGAATACAGCCAGCAATCATAAATTGGTAGAAAATATTTAATGAAATACTATTTGCGTTTTGACCAAATTTCTTGACATAAATCGTGCCTAAAGCCCAACTAAATATTGCAATGGTTAGAAAAACAACGCCAGTTTTGTAATCTGGATTAAGAATGTCACCTAAACCATCTTTAAAAATAAAAAGAATTCCACAAAAACCTACTAAAACTCCAATAAAACCTTGCAAAGTTGGTTTTTGAATTTTAAAAAAAATACTCAAGACAAATACCATTACTGGATTGATTGCACAAATAATTGATGTTAATCCTGATGGCAAAGTTTGTTCTGCAATTGTTGTAAATCCGTTTGAGAAAACCAACATTAACGTTGCTAAAATGGCTTGCTGATAAAAAGATTTCCACCCAATCCAACGCAATTGTTTTGTAAAAATAAGAATAACAAGAACAATAAATGCTGCAATAAAATTTCTAATTGAAGTCGAATACCAAGGTGGAATTGTTTCGATTGCAACTCTAATTCCTAAGAAAGTTGTTCCCCATATTAAACCAACCGCTATCAAGCAAAAAAGTAATTTGTAATCTTTCATTTGTTGTAGGTTGAAAGTTGTAGGTTATAAGTTTTGAGTTGTCGATTTTAATTTATTATATATTTTATTTTAACCCGAAACCTGTAAATTGCCATCTGATTACTGCTTACTAATTTTCATTTCCCATTTCCAGGCACTTGCTAATGATTCTTCAAGTGTTGATTGTGCTTTCCAGCCTAATATTTCATTGGCTTTGTCAGTGTTGGCATAAGCAGAAACAACATCACCATCTCTTCTATCTACAATTTTGTAAGGCAATTTTGTGTTCGAAACCTTCTCAAATGTTTTAATTACTTCTAAAATAGAACTTCCTGTTCCGGTGCCGAGATTAAAAGTTTCGACTTTTTCTATATTTTTTTTATTTAATAATCGTTGTAAAGCAATTATATGGGCTTTCGCCAAATCGACAACATGAATATAATCGCGAATGCAAGTTCCGTCAGGCGTAGGATAATCATTACCGTAAACCGATAATTCTTTGCGCAAACCAATGCCTGTTTGAGTAATATATGGAATTAAATTTTGAGGAACACCGATTGGTAATTCTCCAATTTCGGCACTTGAATGCGCACCAATCGGGTTAAAATAGCGCAACAAAATTGAATTGATATTACTCACATTACATACTTGAGTAATTATTTCTTCTCCAATTTGTTTTGTATTTCCATAAGGCGAAATAGCTGGTTGAATCGAAGCATTTTCAGTAATTGGCATTGTTTCGGCTTGCCCATAAACCGTGCAAGACGAACTGAAAATAAAATTCGCTTGAGGTTTTTGTTGCAATTCTTGTAAAATATAAATCAATGTATTGATGTTGTTTTCGTAATACAACAATGGGTTTTCGACACTTTCGCCTACTGCTTTTGATGCTGCAAAATGAATCACACCAACAACATCTGAATGTATTTGAAAAAAGTTTTGAACCGATTTTTTATCTCGTAAATCTATTTGTTCGAAAATTGGTTTTTTGTTTGTAATTTTCTCTATTCCATCTAAAACTTTGATTGATGAGTTAGATAAATTATCGATTATAACAACTTCAAAGTCTTGGTTTTGCAATTCTACAACGGTGTGTGAACCTATGAAACCTAAACCGCCTGTTACGAGTATTTTCATTTTTACTAATTGTTGTGATCGCGTGAAGGATTGAAATGAAGCTCTTTTTAAAAAGGCTTTTTTTGCCTTTTTAAAAAAGCGGGAATGAAAAGCCTGACCCTTTTCGGGTCACGCCCAAATTAATTTATTTTAAGAATTCTAAAACCGAATCGGTAATGAATTTTATTTGTTCGTCTTCTAATTCTGTGTGCATTGGTAAAGACAAAACTTCTTTTACCAATTGATTGGTTACTGGAAAATCTTCTTCTTTGTATCGAACATCGACATATGCTTTTTGAGAATGCAACGGAATTGGATAATAAATCGCACACGGAATGCCTTTGTCTAACAAATGTTGCATCAAACCATTGCGGTCAGCATTGATAATTCGCAGTGTATATTGATGAAAAACGTGGCAATCGCAAATATCGCAAATACTTGGTGCAACTATATTTTTATGATTTTCAAATGCTAACGAATATTTTCTAGCAGCATTTTGACGGGCTTTTCCATATTGGTTTAATAAAGGTAATTTTGCATTCAAAACGGCTGCTTGAATACTGTCCAAACGAGAGTTTACACCAACAACATCATGGTGATAACGCACATACATTCCATGGTTTACAATTCCTCTCATAATGTGAGCTAAGTCGTCGTCGTTTGTAAAAATTGCTCCGCCATCGCCATAACAACCTAGGTTTTTACTTGGGAAAAAAGACGTTGCACCGATATGTCCAATTGTTCCTGCTTTCTTTTTGGTTCCGTCAGAAAATTTGCAATTGGCTCCAATTGCTTGTGCATTATCTTCGATAACGTATAAATTATGTTCATTTGCAATTCGCATAATCGCTTCCATATTAGCAACTCGTCCGAACAAATGAACAGGAATAATAGCCTTAGTTTTTGGGGTAATTGCTTTTTTTATTGCTTCTATATCGATGTTCATATTGACAATATCGACATCGACCAATACTGGTGTAAGTTGCAAAATAGCAATTGTCTCGACTGTCGCAGCAAATGTAAAATCGGCTGTTATTACTTCGTCGCCAGGTTTTAAACCTAATGCCATCATTGCGATTTGCAAAGCATCTGTTCCATTGGCACAAGGAATTACGTGTTTAACATCAAGATATTCTTCGAGATTTTTTTGAAATTTTTGGACTTCTGGACCGTTTATAAAAGCAGTTGTGTCTAAAACTTCTTGGATTGATGCGTTTACTACATCTTTTATTTTTTCGTATTGACTTTTTAGGTCAACCATTTGTATTTTTTTCATTAACTTTTTGGTTTCAAGTTTAAAAAAATTTAAAGTTTCAAGTTTTTAAATTTGAAAAATTAAATCGTAAGTAAAAGTAATAATTTTAGATTTATACCTATTATATAATTCGAAGGAAATTATTTTTTGAGGAAAATTTATTTGTGTTTAAAAAACTTCTAGCCATATATACTTATTCATAAATAGAAGCTAAAAAATTAATTATTTTAATTTTATCAGAATCTTTATCGAAGTCAATTTTATTTTCTTTCAAAAAAGTTTCGATTATATCTTTCTTATCAGGGAATAACTTGGTAAGTCTTTTTTTTGAATAAGGAAATTCTGAAATTTTTTCTTTATTTTTAAAGAAATAACTATCGCTAGACTTATAATATTTAGCTGGCATATTCTGTTCTAAAGTAGTTTTAGCGATTTTCTCTTCTGTAAATGTTATGTTTTCTTTTTTGAATATTCCAAAATTATTTTTTTGATAAATATCTATTAAATATCCATAATAAAATTTTTCCTCTTGATTTAGATAATTAACTAGTTTGTAATTTGTATTTGTTGAAACAAAATTTAAATTTTTAAAATCTTCAATTTTATCAAGTATCAATGTGTCATTTTTAATTGAAATAAATTCAAATTCGTCTTTAAATACATTATATCTCATTTTAGAATTTTGTTCAAGATTTTCAACTTTAACAATCGAAAAATCAGCATTAAAATAGGGTGAGCCTTCAATTTTTCTATCTTTTTCTACTTCTCTAAAAACGCCATTTCCCAAACTGGGTTGGTATTTATAAGATTTTCCTCCGCTTCTAACTTCTTGAGAAAATCCAAAAATTGAATTAAAATAAATAAAAAAACAAATTAAATAAAGTTTCATAATGTTTGAATAACTAATTAATACCAAATATAATTTAATTAAACTAAAAATCCTGCAAAAAGCAGGATTTTAAATTATAATTTAAAAAAATTAATCAGCATTTTCATCAGCTGCTTTTGGCGTGTCATCGGTTAAATCTGCTACTTTTGCTTTCACTGTTTCGATTGATGTTTCGGCAAAATCTCCTGCTTTATCAATCATTTCTCCAGCTTTTTCTTTAACTGTTTCAACTGCATTTTCAATTGCCTCAGCTGCTCCAGGAACATATTCTGAAACTTTTGCTTTAGCCACATCTGCAAATTCGTCAACTTTGTCAACCATTTCTGTTGCTACTACTTTTCCTTTTTCAATTAAATCATCAGCAAAAACTTCTGCTTGGTTAACAATCTCTTCTACTTGTTTGTTGTCTTTTCCGAATAATCCTTTAATAAAGCTACCTAATCCCATTTCAATTTATTTTTTTGGTTTGAAATGCAATATTACAAAAGTATTTGTAACTATTATGCCAATTGTAAAATTTTTTGATTTGGATCTTTAAAATCTCAAATCATTTAAGCACTAATTTTTGTAATTATTTATTTTTAAATTTAATATAAAAAAATAAATCCTAGAATAAATTTCAAGTCGCTAATTTCAATATTTGCCGATTGTGTATTTTAAAACCATTGGCTTTATATAATTTTTGAGCAATCTTATTATGGTTTTCAACTTCTAGATACAACATTTTAAGGTTAGATTTTTCAGCCTCATCTTTTACAAAATCTATAGCTAGTTTTCCGATTCCTTTTCCACGAGCACTTTTATTAATAAACAATTCTTCAAAAAATGCTATTTTTCCTTTATATTCAAAACTAAATACATAGGTGATTATTGCGTATCCTACAATATCTACATAATTATAAATAAGCCAGCATTTTCCTAAATTTTCATTTTCTAAAAACTCTAAAAATAATTTATTTGCGATTTCAGTCTCAAATTGATAATCATCAATGGCATAAAAATCTTCCATCATTTTCACGACAGTATCAATATCAGAAATATTTAATGATTTAAAGGTTACCAATTTAAATGTTGTTTTAGTTGTTTGCAATTTTTTTAAGGATAAATTTCAAAAAAAAATATAATATCAAATAGTTATTTAAAATTGGTCTGTTATTAGATTTTTTTATAACAAATTTAAAAACTATTCTAAATGTTTAATAATCATGTCTGTTGCACCTTTATTCATATTAACAAAAGTACTGCAAATATGACCCTTTTCTTGTCGAATATCTTCATTTAAAATCAAAATATCAAATGCTTCATTCAATTCTTGTTGATTTGAAATAGTAATACATCCTTGCAAATTAACCAATGCTACTGCTTCTGCAAAATTCAAAAAATTAGGACCGATTACTATAGGAACACCAAATGTAGCTGGTTCTAAAATATTATGTATGCCTGGTTTGCCAAAACCACCACCAACATACGCAATATCGGCATAACTGTAAATTTTTGTTAAAATACCAATTGAATCTATAATTAAAACATTAAATTCTGATAATTCTAAGTTATCTTTTTCAGAGTATAAAGATACTGCTTTTTGAATTTTACTTTTAAGATTTAAAATTTGAATTTCATTAATGTTATGAGGAGCAATAATAAACTTGACATTATTACTTTGATTTATATAATTCAAAATCAAATCTTCATCTTTTGACCAAGAACTTCCAATAACTATGGTTGTCTGTTTATTTTTAAATTCTTCGATGCTATTTATTGAATTGTTACGCTCTAGAATTGAAGTTACTCTATCAAAACGAGTGTCTCCAGAAACCTTAACGTTATTAAAACCAATAAATTGCAGTAATAATTTTGATGAGTCATTTTGCACAAAAAAATAGTCAAATGATTTTAAAGCATTACTAAAAAACGATCCATACCATTTAAAGAAGATGTGTTGTTTTCGAAAAATTCCAGAAACCAAATACGTTTTTATTTTTCGTTTCCTAAGTTCTTTTAAGTAATTAGGCCAATATTCGTATTTAATAAAAAAAACCATTTCGGGATGTACGATTTCTAAAAAATTTTTCACATTCGAATTCGTGTCTAATGGTAAATAGGTTGTAATATCAGCCATTTTATTATTTTTTCGAACCTCAAATCCTGATGGCGAGAAAAAAGTTAGCACTATTTTATGATTTGGATATTTAATTTTAATTTTTTCAATAACCGGTAATCCTTGCTCATATTCGCCTAAAGACGCTACATGAAACCAAATAGTTTTGTCTTGATAATTTATTTTATTTAATAAATCTTCAAAAACATCTTTTCTACCATCGACAAAAAGCTTAATCTTTGGAATAAAAAGTGCTACGATTTTTAAAAAAAAACCTGCAATTTGAATCAGTAAATTGTAAATAAAAAGCATTTAAATATATTGTTCGAAAAATATGTAAAGTTAATTTATAAATTTTATAAAGTTAGTAATTTTAGATTTTAAATTCAATTAATAAATACAAATGTTTAAAATCGCAGATACTGTATTAAAAAAGTGTGTAAAGTTAAAAATTTGTAATTTTATATTACGAACAAAAAACGTACAACTTTATGAACTTTACACAAGAACAAATTA
>JAYTMQ010000001.1:0-27524 GCA_043728355.1 Bacteroidota bacterium | reverse complement strand
TCTTTTGGGTTTTTTAGAATTTCTTGATATGGTTTTATGGTATATGGCACAGCAGCATATACAAAACAATCAGAATCGAAATAAGAATTTAATTTTCCCGGAGCAAATTTTTCAATGAACTCCAAGAATTTTAATAAATAAATAATCTGATGATCGCCCCAATAACCTATATATGACCACGGATTATCTGGTTCGATAGCTTCCCAATCGAAACCAGATTTAGTAACTCGATATGGATTGTAACCATCAAAAGTTGAAGCATTTAGGAATTTAAAAATCATTCCATCGATAAATTCTGGAAAAGCATTCGCTAATGCTTCCCAATTCTGGAAAATATCGCGCCAATTGCCTTCATAATCTAAAATTTTAGAACCATCGATTTCACTTCTGGTATTAATAGAAAATTTATTCCAAGGACGACTAGGATCACCGTGACGGCGACTGAATTTTAAAGGTAAATATTCAACTGTCAAACGAATTAAATCTACATCTGCTTGATTTTTAAGCAATTGATTTAATTCGGAATGTGTAAAAACTTCATTTAAACCATCGATAAAATTTTTATTGTTTTTGCAAACTTCTTTGTTGGCTTGAGATAAATAATTTACAAAATCAATTTTTTCTATTTGATAATTATTGTCGAAAATGCCACCACGCATAATATTGAAAAGCACATTCGAGAAATGGCGTGTATCTTTTCGTTTATCGGCTGTAAATTGCAATCCGTCGGAAGTTGCGTTTAAGGAAATTAGGTTTTCTTTGCCTAACTCTATATCTTCAATTAATTGATTTTCAATGTTTTTATCGTGCAATATTGATTCACAAAGTTGCACAACATCAGATTGATTTTGATTTACGTTGGCTATGATTTTCCAATTTTTTGTAGCATTTTTTGATAATTTTATTTCTGATAAAACAAAATAAGCTCCTTTTTCGCCTTTTACATCGGTTTCGGATTGTATTTTTAGATTTTTCCTAAAAGCAGAAAGTTGCAAAGATGATAACAAATAAGTCGGATTATCTAATCCCAACGACCAAGCAACATTGGTTTTTAAAGCTTCGCTTGGTTCGGCTTTATCGACAATAATGGCACTTAAACCAAACATTCCTAATCCGCTTGTTTGATGAATTTCGTTTCTTTTGTAAGCATCGACTAAATTACTGGTGCTGGATTGTAAATCGCTGCCCACGCCTTGTGGCATAATATTTTGAATGCCGTCAAGAACAGTGATTGAATAATCGTTTAACGAATGGTTGCTAATTTCGGATTTTTTTACAAACCCAAATTGGTTGCTAGAATTCCATTCATATCGGAACGAAAGCTGAAAATCATTGAGAATTTCTTCAAAAATAATTTTGTTTCCATAAAGATTTTTATAAATATTTCTGGTTATAGAATATTTGTCGTTAAAACGTTCCGAAAAAGGTTCCCAAATAGTTACTTTTTCCTCAAACTTAATCTTAAAAATCGATTTACTTCCAGTAATATCGGCAGATTCGGTAATTTTATCATCTGTATAATATGGAAAAAGTGCAAATTCAGAATTTTTTCTACCAGCCGAAAGTCCGCCGTTACTAGAAATAAACATCCAATGGTTTGAATCGCTCACGATGCTCATAAAAAATGGTCGCATCTTGTCGTGATTGGCAATTTTATAGAAGTTTTCGCCGTTTATTTCAATTAATTGCATAAAATATTTATATTATTATTTGGTTTATCCTTCTTAAATATCAATTTTTTGAAAAATTTACTAGCTAAATTTATTCAAGTTAAACAATCGATATTAATGAATTTTATTTCTATTATTTATTAATTAATTCTGTTTTTAAGGAAGTTCGTTCAAAGTTACATTATCAATATTTACTTTTCCTAAAGCTGCACCCATATCGAAAATAATTCTGGAATTAGTACTTGTAAAACTTGCTACTAAATCAATACTGAAATTTTGAATAGCAAGCGTCAAATTTTTAGTAACTGAAGTGTTTGTAAATGGATTGCCACTTAAACCAATACCTACAATCACGCTTCTGTTGACATCAGACCAAGCATCAAATTTCAATCGATATGTTTTGCCTAACAAAATATTAATTCCTTTTTGTGATAAGTTTACATCATAAGGATTGCCAGCAGCCGTAACATTTACAGAAAAATAAGTGTTTCCTGTTTGTGATATTAATAGTGATTGAGGAATTGCATTTACAATACCTAATGTCCAAGGAAGTGTGCCAGACTCGAAATTGCCATTGGTAACCAAACCACCCACAAAAACAAATATAGAAACGTTGCTGGAATAAGTGCTACTAACACCTGTTGTTTTGTTTTTTGCTGTGAGTTTCGCAATATACTCGCCTGTTTGAGCATAAGTTTTAATTGGATTTTGTTCATTAGATGTTGTATTGTCACCAAAATCCCACTCAAAAGTATCAGCATTTTCTGAAGTATTTATAAAAGATACTTTTCCTGGCGTCGATTCCTTAACAAAAGTATATTTTGCAACTAATTCTTTTTGATTTACGGCTTTATCGTCAGAATTATCACAAGCTATAAAACTTATTAAAGCAAATAATAAACTCAATATTTTTATTAATCTGTTCATGATTTTTTATTTTTTATTAATTTTTTTATTGATATACTCTAACATAATCGACAATCATTCTTTGGGGATATGTCGTATTCGCATCAGGGTCTTGTGGTAAATTACCTCCAACTGCCAAATTTAAAAGCATATAGAACGAATTATTAAAAACCCATTCACCTTCTTTTTTAGCAACATCTTGTGTTGTAATTTGATTGTATAAAGTATTATCAACATACCAATTGATATAATTTTCCGTCCATTCAATCCCAAACACGTGAAAACCAGTATCAAATCTATCATTCATTAAACTATATTTTTTAGAAATACTATTGCCACCAGCAAAACCTGGACCGTGAATAGTACCAAATACCTCGGTAGGTTTGTTTCCTAAATACTCCATAATATCGATTTCACCGCATTGTGGCCAAAGTACATTTCCAGATTCATAATTTGGCAATGCACTATCACAAATTACATTTTTATCTACAAGAGTTTGAGATTCGCAAAAATTACTTCCAAGTAACCAAAAAGCGGGAAACATTCCTTTGCCTTGTGGTAACTTAATACGAGCTTCGAATCGTCCGTATTTTTGTTCAAATTTATTGCGACTTTTAAGTCTTGAAGAAGTATAATTAAGTCCTCCAAAAACTTCAGATTTTGCAGTAATAATTAGAAATCCGTTTTGCACAATAGTATTTTCGGATTTATAATATTGTAATTCTTTATTTCCCCAACCATCGTTAAGTGGACCTTTTCCAATATCAAAAGTCCATTTGGAAGCATCAGGAGCACCATTAACATCAAATTCGTCTGCAAAAACCAAATTGAATTTTGTTGTAACTGTTTGTTTTTCATTATTCTCGCAAGACGATATACTAATAAATGTTGCCAGAAAAAGTATTGCTATTATTGAGAATTTATAATTTACAATTTTTATAATTTTCATTTTTTTACTATTTTTTGTTGATTATTGTGCATAAAAATAAACATTGTCCACCCAAATATTTTTGATTGTACCATCTGTTACAAAAAATACCTGACCTAAATTATTCCTATTGGTTAAACCAGGAAAACTTGAAAGTGGGATATCTAAACTTACCCAACCTTGAGCATTTGTATTGCTTAATGTAGATAAATTAATTATATAGGATGCTGATGCAGGAGTACTTCCCGTACCCGTTTCTAATTCAATCCTGATAAAATCTCCAGAATTTAAAGTTTCTTTTACATTGATATCCAAATGTATATGGGTCATTGAACTGACATTGACATTAGGAACTGTTTGATACATTCCGATACTAACAAAATTCAAATCTGTGTAATTTATAATATTATCTAAGCCACCATTTGCAAATGGTGATTGAATATCTACATTATTTGGATCGCTTCCAGCTCCGCCTTTAGTTGTAGAAAATTGGAAAAAACCATTATAATGTCTTACTGGAATATTATTGTAAGCATCACTGAATAAAGAAACCACCGTAGAAGGGCTTCTTGTTGGTATTGGTGCGTGAGGAAAAGCACCAACTGCATTGATAGTAAGTGAGCCTTTGGCTAACGCATTAGCCAATTTAGCGGTAATAATTGCAGTTCCTGTTGAATTAATAACTTTGGTAAAAATTTCCCCTTTCTCATTTTTTTTGAACGGAGCCGTAACTAAACTATTTGTGGAAAAAAAATCAAAATAGGCTGGAGCTGCAACTACAGAAATGTTCTGACCATTAGCTAAGTTAAAAACTGCGCCCAATTGATTTATTACCTGATTCGCTCCTATAAAGCCATTAACAGTATTGTTGTTTCCATTTAGTATAAAAGGATACAAAAGTGCAGTAGTACCCAATTTTTCAAACTTCAATTCATCAATCCAAAAAATATAACCTTTACCATTTGTTTCAATAGTATTTGCTGCATATCTTAACATTCCTTTTTCATTTATCAATTTTGATGGGTCTGGAATAGGTATGGTTATTTTAGTCCAATTGGTTCCGATACTAACATTTCTCGTAGTTGTAATGTATTTATTTGGAAAAAAATCTTCGCCAAAACCAATTTCTGCAATAGTAACACCTTGCGATGCTTTTGCCCAAAAAGTAAGTGCATCATAACCCGATAAATCACGACCTGCACCATCTACTCTAAAAATTCCACCAGCATAATTGCCACTAGAATTTGTTGCAGTAGGAACATCAAACCGCATAGAAGCATTACCTTTATAACTAACTGTCTGGTCAACTGTCCAAGCATCTAGTTTTGATCCAATAGGATTATCTGGTCCTGGTGCGTATGGAAAATAAAAATTAGTTCCCATTCCGATTGGTGAGTCTGTGAATACTTCGGCTAAATTTGAATTTTTAGAAAGTGGTGCATCAGCAGATAAATCTCTTGTGCATTTTAAGTTTATAAAACAAATCGATACCAGAAGAAGTAATCTTATTAAATAATTAATTTTTATATTTTTCATATTATATATTTTTAAAATTATTTTCCAATGTTTATGTGAATGTAAGTTCTAATTTCCCATTCTGATCCGTTTCCAAAGCCAACTGGGCTTCCTGCTGGAACGGGTGGGAATGTATTTGGTGGAACATAAGTTGGCAAATATCTAGGCGAATATTGGTCTAGCGAACGCCAAGTTCCCATTATTCCGATTTGAGTATCTGGCAACACGAACCAATCTGGTTTGCCCAAAGTCATAGAAACATCAAGCATTAATTGTTCAGGATAGGTTAAGTTGAAATCTTTATGATAGTCATAAGGTCCCCAATCGTTGACTTTGAATGTTCCAACGACTTTAATTTTATTGCAAATCATTCGAATATCGCCACCATAACGTTCAATTAATCTTTCATCGCTTCCATTGGACTGTGCGTTACCAACTAATAAATTGGCAATTATTCCAAAATTTGGATTTATTTTTGAGACTAATCTTGTGTTTAATTCCCATAAATCTTGCGCTGGCGCGGATTTAGCAAATGCAAATAAAGTTCGATTACTTAAAAAACCTATGGCAGCATCTTGCGTTGTTGGTAATTTTCGGAAAACAAAATCGGTACTGATTGCAAATTTTGCGTCTTCGGTTCGATCATTGTCCCAATCGTGCATCCAAGTTCCGGGTGTTGGGTCATAGGCAAGTAATAATTCTCCTGCAACCATTTCTCTGTTTACTCTAACCACGAATGGATCGTCTTGAATATTTCTTAATCTTCCTGGCGCATTGACATCATTTGGCATAGCAGCAACTAAAGGTTTTTGCCATAAAAAGTTCGGAGCAATCTGGAAATCACCTAAATTGTAGGTAAGTCCAGCCAAAAAGTTGGTTTGATTGCCACTTCCAGAATCTTTTAATCTCCAACCTGTAAAAGTTTTTGTATTATCGGCACCGCCATTGGCAACCAATCCCATAACTGCGGCTTGGGTATAAAAATTGAAAGTTCCTTTAGTAAAAGTAATTTTAGCTTTGGCTCCCCAATTGTCTTTGGCTTTAACTTTATCATCATAAACAGTATAAACACCAGCCGATTCTTTGAAATTTTGAAAAACACGACCATTTAATGGTTGTCCGCCCCAAATTCCACCTAATTCTAGACCCAAAGCATCTAATTTTGTTTTTAAATAAACTGTTGCTCGTCGAGTTTTAGGCATTGGAATTGCGATTGATGTTAATGCAGCTCCTGCATCGGCAACATCTTCGTGAAAAACAGTTGCAAAATCAAATTTTCCAAATTTTTTGGCATACTTCAATAAAAATGCAGGATTGGCTCCCCACCATAATTGTGGACCAAAAGCGGCTTTTAGACCTTTTAAACTCTTTTTACCGTCGATTTCGAAGCCAGAAGTTTCTCCGTTATATAAATCTAAATTTGAACCATAATTCGCTTCTGGATACAATCCAAAGAAATCGCCTTCATAACCCCAATGATAATGTCCTGTTCTGAAAAAACCTTTTAAATCAAAATATTTTTGATTCCATTTATATGAAGCATTATAAATTTGTACTCTGTTAGCATCGCTAAATTCTACAATTCCAGTAGTGGAATTAATTTTTTGGGTTCTGCCTCTATTTTCATAAAATATTTCATTTATTGGATTTTCGGCAACTCGACCAAGAATATTTACATTTACGTTGGCTTTCATATTGGCAGTAGGATTTCCTTCTACACCAATATAATAAGATTGCATTTGATCAAAACCTAACTTGTTTGGAAAGTTTGAGCTTGTTGGATCGGCAACTTTTGGAGTAGTTATCAAACTTCCGCCAGTGTTAAAAGTAGTAAATTCGGCTCTAAGATTACTAATTTTTAAAATATCAGTAGCATTAGATTTTAATGCAGCTTTGTCTCCTCTTGCTTTTAAATCAGCACCAATTTGTTGAATATTATCAAAATAAGTTTTTATTGAACTTAGAGATGTTCCTGCGGCATAAGGATTAAATCTATGCGCTTCTTGAAGTACATAATAAGCAGAACGTGGATATAATTGGTACAAACCTTTTGCATTTGTTGGTCCTTTTGCACAAATCCCAAACCATTCTTCGTTCATATTGTCTTCGCCTTTTACAAAATCGTTCGCGTAACCGCCGTTTGACCAAGAAGCATCGTTATCGTGAATGTCAAGATTTATGGTTTGACCAGTTTTCCACCAGCCATCGCTAAACTGGAAAGTAAAACCACCAAGTGAATTTCCTGCTTTGCCTAAACCATCAACATTTTCGTAAATCTCTTTCCAATTGCTTTTTAAATAAAATGCTTGTGATTTTTGATCTTCTTCATTAGTAACAGCATTAAATGCATCTGATCCAAATTCGGCGAAAAGCATTGGTTTTCCTATTTCCTTTTTTACACGATCAAAAAAATCTCCAAAGGAAGCACCACGATAAACATTTGTTCCAAAAAAGTCAACATCGGGGCATTCTTTGGAAATAATTTCTGCAAATAACAAATCGCCATTACACATTCCGATTGGGTGAGAATCGTCAATTTTTTTCATCTCTAAAGCTGCTTCATTGAACAACTTGTACATAAAAACTGCACGCTTAGTAGATGCTCTATCTTGCATTGGAATATTTTCGGTAGCTGCGCCATCCCAAAACAAACCGTAGTTATTTTCGTTTCCTAACATTAAAAGAAGTAAACCTTTAGTATTTTTATACTCTTCGGTCATTTGTTTGACTTCTTTTATCAATACGTCGTGTGTTGTTTGGTCAGAATATTCTGTATTTACTTTCCAAACACCATTTAAAGTCAAACCATAACGCCCAAAAGTATGGTTGACCATAGTATAAATTCCATAATTATTAAACACATATTCAATCCATTTTTTGGGCATGCCTGAATAAACACGAATTGTATTTACACCCATATTTTTTAACAATGACATTTCGTCGTCAAGAGCGCCTTTAATTAAAGTTTCTGGTTGTTGCCACAAACTGTAGGAATAATTATTACCAATCGGACAGTAATCCCAATTCATACCGTTTATGATAAAATCGCTTCCATTTACTTTAAGTTTGAAACCAGTGTCCGATTTTTCAATAACTACTTTATCGACCTGCGCTTGAATATTGTTGGCAAAACACCAAAAGGTTAACAAATAAATAATTTTTTTCATATAGTTTGGTTAATTAATTTTAAGAATAAATTAGTTTTATAAAAATAGAAATAAAATGTTGGTTTCTTGTTTAAAACAACTACAACAAAAAACATACATCGCAATAAAACAAGCTATTAAACTAGCATTTGATAAAGGAAAGTGTTTATAATTGCGGATTTGATAATTATCAAATTCGCAAAAAAATCATAACAAGTGCTAAATTTAAGGATTACGAAATCGATAATGTTGTGGTAATGTTGAGTTATTTGTTAGTAATTGTATTGGTCTATATAGATAAAATATACTCTACAAGACCTTGCTCGTGGGGTAAATCCATTTTTTTACGCAATCGGTATCGTTTTATCTCTACGCTTCTAACAGAAATATTGATTAATGGCGCAACTTCTTTGGACGAAAGGTTCAATCGAAGATAAGCACAAAGTCTTAAATCATTAGGAGTTAGCGATGGATGCGCTAATTTTACTTTCTTCAGAAAATTTTTATCAGCATTATCAAAAGCCTCTTTAAAAACATTCCAAGAACTGTCTGTTGTTATGTTTCTGGTAATATTAGATATTACCGATTTGATATTTTTGTTACCTTCGTCTGATGTTGATTTTAAATCTTCTTTAATCAATGCCAATAATTCATCTTTCTTGATTAAACTCATTGTTGAAACCGCCAATTCTCTGCTTTTATTATCAATGTCTTGCGAAAGTTGCTCATTTTTAACTTTCATTAATTGTTGTTCGCTTTCAAGCTCTTTAATTTCCAACAATAAATTATTCTCGTCTATTAATTTATCTTGTTGTTTTTGATAATAATTTTCGTATGCTTTATGAATGTAATTGCCAGCTACTAAAAACAGGATTAAATAACAAAACAATGCCAAATAAGTCAAATACCAAGGTTTGTTGATTGTAAATGAATAAAATGCAATGTTCTCGTTCCCAGGATTTGCAGTTTTTGGTTTTACTTTGAACGTATAACTTCCAGAAGGCAAATTTTTGAAACTAATAGTTGATTTTGAATTCCATTCGCTCCAATTTTCTTGAAAACCTTCTAATAAATATTTATATTCTGCTTTAATGTATTTATTGAATTCTGGAACGGTAAAACTAAAAGTTATGTTATTTTGATTGTGTTTAAAATCACCTTCACTAACAATTGATGCGTTAATTGGAGCATTATCTAATTTATTGCTACTGATATTTGTTATTGCAACATTATAATTTTTAAAACTTAAATCATTGATATTTAGCGTGTAATAACCATCAGTTGTACCAATTAAATAGTCTGATTTACTTAATTGTGTAATGTTTTCATAACCCAACATCGAATTGGTCAACGACGATGGAATCGGAATATTGTTTTGTTTTAAAGTATTTCCGAATTTGCTTAATGTAAAATAATGTATGTAATTTTTAGAAAAAACCCACATTTTATTGGATTGATCGACAATTAATTTTCCTGATGTGTATTCATCTTTTTCGAAAACTGAACTTAATAAGTTGTCTTTTTCAAAACGTTTATTGAGATTATTTAGTAGTAGAATTCCTTTTTTATAAGCATAATATATATTGCCATTGAATTTTGCCAAACTAGCATTTTTACCTTTGGTAGGTTGGTTTAAAGTTTTGTTATTTATGGCATTCAAAAAATTATTATCTAGTTGAAAACTAAAAACCCCTTTATATTCGTGGCTTACATAAACTTCGTGCTTATTGGTAATTTCAAAATATTTAGACGAATAATTGAAATTTGCTATTTTATTTCTAAAAATCCATTGGCTGTTTATTTTTTCTAAAACAGATAATCCAAAATAATTTCCTTGAACAATTAAATTTTGATTATTGGGGACATTTTCTAATTTCCAAGTTCCAGATGCCGAAAAAATATTTTTCGCAGTTGCATTTTCAATGATAAAAGTACCCAAGTCGTGACAACAAAAAAGCACATCATCTTTTTGAAATAAAGACCAAACCTGACCTTTTGTGCCGTTAATGAACTGATAACTATCATTAGAATTGAAATTTTTGAAAAATAAACCCTGATTGGTGCCAATATACAATTTATCTTTATGCAAAACCGATGCGTAAACAGTTCCAAAAAAACCAGTATCGTCAGAAAAACTTTTAACTGGTGAGTTGAGATTGATACAATTTATGCCATTGTCTAAACCAATCCAAAGATTTTTTTCTACATCTTCAAAAAGCGATAAAATAGTATTGTTACTTAATCCACGATTTTGAGTAATATGGTATTTTATATTTCCATCTTTTGATAAAATAAAAAGCCCATCGGAAACTGTTCCAAGAGCAAAAGTGCCATCTGATAAAATTTCGCAACTGTAAATACTACTAGAATTAATAGCCGAATCTATTAAAATTTTGCTGAGACTGGAACCAATTAACTTATAAATTCCATTGTTTTGTGTTTGAATAATTAACCCTTCGCTAACGGAAAAAACATTTATAATGCGATTATTTTGCAAAATTGGATTGTTAGAAATCAATTTGCTTTTACCATTTTCAATCTCAAAAAGACCTTCTTTGTTGATTTGAAAATAAATAGCATTATTAGCATAAAAAGATTTAATAATATTATTTTTTGGAGCAATTATCTGAAAATTATTGGATTTTGTGTCAAAGATATAAATCCTTGACAATGATTGAAAAACAACCCACTGTTCATAATTGATAATATTCCAAAATTGTTCGTCATCTTGAATTTTCGATTTTATTTTCTTACTCAAGGATTCATATTTTAATTGACCATTGGGTTGTTTTGTCCAAAAACCAAATTCCATATAAGAACCTGTATAGATTTTATTATCAATAACTTTAACAGAGCGAATGATGGTTTCGTTTGGCGACGGATATAAATTCCAATTAGAACCGTTAAATTGTAGCAAACCTTCGTTATTTGCAAAATAAACATAGTTATTTTTATCTTGAGAAATCATCCAATTTTGGTTTCCAGCACCATACATTGTTGGGCTGTACTTGATTATTGGTGGCAATTCTTGAGAAAAACCAAAAAAAAACTGTATGAAGAAAAATAAATTTAATATTTTAGAACTTTGCATTGTATTTTTTAGAATAATTTAAATAAATTGTATAAATATACTCTAAATATTGATAATTAAAAATAATATTGGACAAAAAAAAGCACGTTAATTAAAACGTGCTTAAATTTTAATCAGACAAAAAAAATTATTCTTTAATTAATCTTGATGATGCAATTTTTCCGTCAATTGACGTTTTAACTACATAAATACCAGCTTGTAGGTTAGCAATATCTAAAGATGTTGACTCTTTGTTAATAACCACTGATACAACCTCTTGACCTAAAAGATTATAAATAGAAACGTTTTCAATGTTAGATTTCGCTTCAATATTTAATAAATTTTTAGCAGGATTTGGGTACATTCTAACATTAAATGTTTCAAAAGTTGAAGTAGCTAAGTTCGTTGTACTTAAATAAATATTGTCAAAAAACACAATTTTAGAAACTAAATTAGATGTAGTACCTAACTTATATTGCAAAAAATTAGTTTTGCTAAATCCTAATCCTGTAAAAAATGATAAAGGAACGCTTACTCTTTGCCAAGAATTTTGAATTAAAGTACCTGCAGCTGTAGTTAATTCATAAGCAAATTCTCCACCACCAATCATTATAAATCTTAATTGTGTCGATTCTGTATCTGAATAATAATCAAAATTAACATAATTGTAAGCTGAAATATCAATTGCACTATTTTTACCCTGACCCCATCCTTGGTTTGCAAAGTTCATTTTAATAGCTTTATTTTCTAAAGCACTTGGATCCAAATCTGGATTACCTTCATTACCACCAAACGAATAATCTGATGTCCAAATATTCGTATAGTTTCCTGTATCACCATAAATACTTAAAACTTCTGAATTTGGAGTAGTTGGAGTTGGAGAAGCTATGGTTGGTAAAAATGGTGGTAAAATTGGAGTAGCTTCGCTTGTGATGTTATCTACATATAGCGTAAAATTTGACGCTGGTAAAAATCCAGTGTTATTGGGATTCCAATTTGGGAAAAGTGTAACGCTAGCGTAACTTCCGTCTGCAGTTACCGTGCCGTCAAGTCCTTGATTAAATGTAAAAGTTAAAGTCTGCCAAGTATTTGGTGTTGTATAGCTTTGTGAAGCACCAGAATTTGGACCTGAACCAACTTCCGCTTTAGCAAGCATTGTAAAGGCTACAGTTGAAAAAACATCAATTTTGACTGTTTTATCAGTAGTTAGCTTAATGCTATTTACAGTTTGAGTAATTTGACAACCTTGGTAAGTCTGTCCAGTTGAGAAACTTTCAAGTTTTAGAGAATTTATTCGACTTCCACCTGCAACTGGATCTGGCTGGATGGAACCAGATAATCCTTCAAAAGGATTTAAATTGAATGATGCTGGAGTTTCAAAATTTTGAACAACAACTTGTTGTGCAATTCCTAATGAAGATATTAAGATTATTGCTAAAAATGTAATTTTTTTCATAATTTTTTATTTAAATGATTTTAATCAAATATATAATTGATTTAGGTTATTCGAACATTTAAAAGGTATATATAAACTATACAAATTAAAATTTTCAAAATCTTGATTTATTTGATTAAAATGTCAACATTATATGCAGTTTACAATAACTTTGTAGTTTATAAATATAAAACTTGTAAATTTAATGTTGTGGTAATGTAAAGGTAACTATCACGTTTTCGTTAGTTTAAAATTGAATTTTTTATTTTTAAATATGAAAATAGAAATTGAAAACTATTTTACCCTATCCAACTCTTAAATTCTTGCACTTTTTCTCTTGCAACAATAACTTCATCTTCTTTATAAGTTGGTAAAATAACTTTCAATCGTGAGTTGCTGTGAACTTGAATTTCTTTTATAGTGCGCAACGGAATGATGAATTTTCGGCTCACGCGAAAGAAATTTTTTGGATCTAATTCATTTTCAAGAACTTCTAAAGTTCCATCGATTAAATAATTTCGATTGTCGATTGTATGAATGTACGTTCCTTTGTTTTCGCTGAAAAAACATTCTATTTCATCAAGCGTAAAAACTTTTAGATGTTGTCCGATTTTGACAGTAAAACGAGATTTAAAATTTTGTTCGAATGGATTTTGAAGCATTCGTTTGATTTGCTCGAAATCTAAATTAATTGGTGTCTTTTCGGATTTTTGCAATTGATTTTTAAACTTTGAGATTGCAATTATTAATTCATCTTCATCGATAGGTTTTAGCAAATAATCGATTGAGTTTAATTTGAATGCCCGCAAAGCATATTCATCATAAGCAGTAGTTAAAATCACAGCCGATTTTATAATGATTTTATCAAAAATTTCGAACGACAATCCATCAGATAATTGTATGTCTAGAAATATCAAATCTGGGTGTTCGTTTTTGGAAAACCATTCGATAGATTCTTCGACAGAATGCAACATTACATCGACTTTTATGTCAAGTTTTTCAAGTTTGCGTTGCAACAATCTTGCTGCTGGCTTTTCGTCTTCGATTATTATTGTTTTCATAGCCAAAATTTAACCACAAAGGCACAAAGGCACAAAGTTGTGAGATTATAAAAAATTATTCCCATTTGTTCGAAGTTTTAGTTTCCATGAACTCTTTGATTTTCTTTTCTTCCCATTTTTTGTTAAAGAAAATATTTTTTCCAAAAACTCGAGACCAATGGGAAAATAATCCAATTCCCCAGAAAAATCCTGTTCCTAAAACGGACCAATTAAAGATCGAATTTAAAATTGATTCACTGAAACGATAATTTTGAATGATTATAAAAATATTTACTAGCAAATAAATTACTAAATGAATATAAAAACCTTTTATTTCTCCCAGTTTTTTCTCTGCATTTTGATATTGTTCTGAATTTTTATTTATGGTTTCCATTTTTTTATTTTTTTAAATTGTTATTAAAATTGCTATTAAAATTATAACTTATTTCCTGTTCATTAATTCTTGAATTTTTCTTTCTTCCCATTTTGACCAAAATCCAAAAGCACGAAGCCCTTTCATTGTCAAACCAAATCCCCAACCGAACATTGGAAACCAAAACCATTGAAAATGAGGAGAATATTTTAAATTTATAAAAATTAAAAATGGAATAACTACGCAATACGAAATTAAACTTCCGTAAAATTCTTTCAAGTTTTCAACTTTTTGTTTTGCTTCGAAATAAGCATTGTTTTCTGTATAAATATTTTGAGTTTCCATAACTGATATTTGTTTTGTTAAAATTGGTAATTTGACCTTGAACACATTTTCAGTTTGTTCAACAATCAATTTTTTCTTTGAAATCAAGGCGTATCGATCAATAATGTTTTGCAGACCAACGCCTTTTCGGTCTTGCAAAACTTCTTTTTTTTGTAAATTATTTTCGATAACTAAAAATTCATTTTCTATGTAAATCTTAATATGCAATGGCTTTTGTTCAGAAACCACGTTGTGTTTCACGGTATTTTCTAGTAACAATTGCAATGAAAGTGGCACAACTTTAAATTCTGGATTGAGTTCTTGTGTCGGGATTTCATAGGTCAAACTATTTTCGAATCGCATTTTTAAAAGATTCATGTAGGTTTTTGCAAACTTTAATTCTTCTTCTACCGAAACTAAATCTTTGTCTTTTTGCTCTAAAACGTAACGATAAACTTTCGATAATGATGTTGTAAATCGTTGCGCATTTTCAGGATTTTCTTCTATTAATGAACTCAAAACATTCAAACTATTGAACAAAAAGTGTGGATCTATTTGATTTTTAAGGCTTTCATATTTGGCGGAAGCCGTTCCTGCAATAATTTTTTGTTCTTTAACTTTGTTTTCTTGATAGGCTTTATAAAAATGAATCGCATACAACGAAAGCGTTATAAAAAGCGTAATCGTTACTGTAAAAATATAGTTTACAGGTTTTTCGTTTTCTAAAAAATATTGAAATGTTTGTTTAGCATAAATTACAGTTTCAATAAAATGCATCATAAAAACAACTAATAATGAAGTAATAAATGACAAAATAAATCCTAAAAATATTCTTTTTTTGACAAATCTTTCAGGAAAAATAGCGTCTAAATAACTAAATATTAATGTGTTTAACAAATACAAAGACATAGTATAACCAGCGGTAAAACCAAAGCTGATGAATAAATTCTTATCAATCGTAACTTCATTACCCATTACTAAATTCAAAACCTGAATCAATAAAAAAATGGCTGTTGTTAATAATATCGCTCTCGGAAATTCTCTTTGTAGTGTTTTCATTACCTGTTTTTTTTTAAAGCCCTCCCTTTGTGAGGGTTGGGTGGGCTATTTACAACCTTTCAAAGCATTTTCTGCTCTTTGCAATCCCCAATTTGGTGAAAATGCATTTTCTGGTTTAAAAGTAGCAAAAAGTCTGATAGATCGTTCAATTTCTTTACATAAAACCTTTACATCGGCACCAGTCCATTTTGCGCCTCCGATTCCAAATTCTGCTTTTCCGTAGACAACTCTTGGGTTTGTTGGTGCAATTGCTTCGGCTTTGCTGTACAATTCCATTACTTTACCAGAATATTTCATTCCGTAAGTCATTGGGTCATAATTCATCCAAGCAGTGTAAATCATGCTTTGCATTACCAATATTTCTGCATTATTTGGATTTTTATCCATTTCGATGCTCAATGCCGTTTGTGCCTTAGTTAATAATTGACTCATTTGCTCTTTGTCTTTGGTTTGAAAAGCCGCAAAACAATTGACCGTTGCAACATAATAATTAGGCAACCAACTGGTTTTTTCTGCTAATGCAATTCTTTCGAACATGGCACTTGCCTCCGTATTTTTGCCTTCACCCCAAAGTTGCATGGCTTTACCCATTCCTTGTTCGAATTGCCCTTGAGCTGTTGCGAATCCTGATACTAATACTACTAATGTTAAGATTAAGTTTTTCATTTTGTTAAATTTTTAAATTGTTATTGAAATTGATTTTTGAAATTGTTATTGTTATTGTTTTTAATTCTGATGTAAATTTAGATTGAATGTTTTTGTTTTAAAAATGCTTTTTACTGAAATGCTGATTTTTGATTCTGAAATGTTATTTTTAATTTTTGAAATTGAAATTGTTATTGAAATTGAACTCCTAATTTACTTTAATAACAATTTTAGAATTATCTTTTACGATAAACTTTGCTTTTTCATATTTTGGTGGACCAAAAGAACCTTTTTCGTTATTAGAAGCCATATAATCCTCACTTGGAATTCCGAAAAAGTTTCTATCCATCACATCATTCAAATTTTCGTCTTGATAAATAGAAACTGCATATTCTCCTTTTTCGATTCCTTCAAATATGACAACTGCTTTTTGATTTACAATTTTAGAATCTAATTTTTTATAGGTTTGACCTAAAAATGTTCCAGATGAGTTGTACAAACCTACTTTTACAACTCCTGTGTTGTTTTTAAAATTATTCATTTCGACTGTCAAATTTACTTTTTGCGCCGTTACAAATGCTGTTGCTAAAATTGCTAATGTTAAGATTGAATTTTTCATTTTTTTTGATTTTATTGTTATTGAAATTGTTATCTGAAATTATTATTGATATTGATTTTTGTTATTGTTATTGATATTGTTATTGATATTGAAATTGATATTGAAATTGTTATTGATATTGAAATTGTTATTGAAATTGATATTGAACTAGTTTCTAATTCTGATGTAAATTTATGTCGACTTGTTTTGTTTTAAAAATGCTCTTGACTGAAATGTAATTATTTGATTCTGAATTGTAATATTTGAAATTTATTTGTATTTTTAATAAAAATGATGATCATGAACACAGTTGAATTAAAACAAAATATTTTCTATAAATTGACTTCAATTACTGATGAAAATTTGTTAAATCAAATTCACATTTTATTAAAAGATATTGAAATTGATGTCAAACCACACAAATTAAATAACGAACAAATCATTATAGTTAATGAAAGTCAAACCTACTATGACTCTGGTCGAGTTCATTCCAATGATTCTGTTTTTAAAGAAGTTCAAGAATGGTTAGAAAGCATAAACTGAAAACTGCCACTGAAAACTGGAAACTTTTACAAATTCTTTAACTGATTGTCTTTCTTATCTTTACTAATTGTCCAGAAAAAACCTAAAAAGAAAAAACGACTTGCTAACGGATTAATTTCTTTTCTCTCATAAATTCCTGCACTATTTGGATTTCTAGCATAATCATATCCAAAAATTTGGTTAGAACCCAAAACATTTGTCATAGAAAAATATAATATTTTTTGTGTTGTCAACAAGTATGCCCAATTGAAACTCAAATCTTGATAAAATGGCGTTTTTGAATTCATAAATTTCAATTCATTTGGATTATTATAGGGTCGACCAGATTGAACATTTGCTGTGAAACCAATTTGCGATTTCCAATCGTTAATCCAATATTTTGTTACCAAACTCATGTTGTGCTTTGCAACAAAATTCGGTGTGACTTGATTAGGAAAATTTCTATAATTTCGTTCTGTGTCGATGTAAGAATAGGAAACCCAATATTCTAAATTTTTGATGTTTTTATTGTCACGCCAAAACAGTTCTAAACCTTTTGCAAAACCATTTCCTGCATTCGAAAAAACAGAATTGAACTGAGAATTTGGCGTATTGAACTTTACCAAATCACGATAATCTTTATAATACGCTTCTAATCTCAAAGTTTGACCTTCTTTAAAATATTGATAATTTAGAATGTAATGCGATGTTTTTTCGTTCGCAAATTGATTCGAGAATTTCAAATATTCTTGTTTTGGCGCTTGTGTAAATTCGCCATAAGCAAATGAAAACTGACTGTTTTTTGCAAATTTATAACCTAACGAAAATCTTGGAGCAATTGCAAATTGATTGATAAAATAATTGTTCGTAGCACGAATTCCTGCTTTGAAAGCCATTTTTTTAGAAAGAAAAACATCGGCTTCAGCATATGTTGCAACGATATTTTCTTCATATTTATTTTTGAAAACAACATTAAAATTTTCGTTCCATTTTGTATTAAAATAATCGGCACCAAAACTCAATTTGAACCTTTCGGAAAACGATTTTCTTAATTTGAATTTCAAATGCGATGTGTTCTCGAAATTATTAATTTTCGCAGCATTAATTCCTATTTTATTTTCAGCATAACCATAAGCAAAACCAGTAGTTATTTGCCATTTTTCGCCAAAATTTCCTTTATATGATGAATTAAAATATAAATTATTGTTATTTAAAGCAAAACGCACTTTCGGAATTTGGTTGACATCATCTTGATTCAAATCTAAATTTTGTGCATCAAAAGCAGCATAAACTTTCAATAATCCATTAGCAAATTGATAACGAAAAACCGACTCACCCGAGGCCGATTGAAAAGGTTTATTGAAATCTAATCGCTGTGGAACAAGCAATTGATACGGTTTCAAATTGATGTAAGATGTATTAAAACTCAACGAAGATTTCTCCCATTTTTTGGTTCTTCCTAACCCCAAACCAACCGTCATAAAAGACATTTCGGTTTTGTCAGCATCTGCTTCGTCTTTGGTTGGAAGTAATAAAACGCTCGAAAGTGCTTCGCCATATTCGGCAGAATAGCCACCAGTCGAAAAGTTAGCTCCTGAAAATAAAAAAGGTGAAAATCGACCGCGAGCAGGCAAATTATTTGCGGCAGCACCATAAGGTTGACCCACTCGCAAACCATCAACATAAGTTTGAGTTTCATCGGCTTCGCCACCACGAACAAACAATCGACCACTTTCGCCAACATTATTAGTTCCTGGCAAAGTTTGCAAAGCCGATACTATATTAGCATTAGAACCAGCGGTTGTAACAATGTCAAGAGGTTTCAAAACTGAAACTCTGGCTTTTTCGCCAGAATCTAAATTTCCCGCCGAAATTGTAACTGCATCTAAAGTATTGATGCTTTCTCTTAAAATCAAAGTCAAATTTTTCGCATTTGAAACATCAATAATTCGATTTGTAGTTTCATAAGACAAAAAACTTACAATAATAGCCTTATTTCCAGTTGCCGAAGTTTCAAATGTAAAATTTCCTTTTTCGTCAGAACTTGTTCCGTCATAAGTGCCTTCTATAAAAATATTGGCTGTTGGAATTGGTTGTTTTTTTTCGTCAATTACTTTTCCAGAAATTGTGGTTTGGGAAAATGTAGCAATTGAGAATAATAAAATTGTGAATACAATTGATAGTTTGCCTATGATTTTACAATTGCTTTTTTGGTGTTCGTTAATGTTCGGTTTCATAATATTTGTTTTTGATGATGCAAAGTAGCAACATCGATAATAAATTTAAAAAAATTATAAACCGAAATGTCGTTTTTTTAAGATGAGTTGTTGTAGCCCAAATTAAAATGGAAATCCTTTTAAAAAGAAATGCCAATTTTTATTTTCTCAAAAAAGCGACCAGCGGAAGCTCTTTTTGAGAAATATAAAAATGGCATTTATTGAGAAAGATTGTAATGTAAAGTTGGAAATTGCTCCAAAAAAAAATTTAATTAGTTCAAAATCATGGTGTCTTCATAAAAATCTACATGTCCATCTGATAGATTGTGCATGCCGCCAATGATTCCGATTTCGCCATTTTTTATCATTTCGTTCAAAATTGGACTTCTTTGCATTATTGATTGTACTGTTTTTTTTACGTTCAATGCAGCAACTTTTTCAACAAATTCTGAGTTTTTAGAATTTCTATCTTTTACAACTGATTTTTCATCGTAGACCGATGGTTGAATTTTGCTTAGCAAAGCAGTTAAATTTCCCATTTCTACATGATCACATGCTCCTTTTATGGCACCACATTTTGTGTGTCCAAGAACTGCAATGACTTTAGAACCTGCGACTTTGCAAGCGAATTCCATACTGCCAAGAATGTCTTCGTTGATTATGTTTCCGGCAATTCGCACACTAAATACATCGCCAAGACCTTGATCAAAAATCAATTCGGCTGATGTTCTTGAATCTATACAACTCAAAATTACTGCAAATGGATGTTGCCCATCTGAAGTTTCGTTGGCTTGTTGTAGTAGATTTCGGTTGGCTTTTAAATTGTTTACAAATCGTTTGTTGCCTTCTTTAAGAATTTCTATAGCCATTTTTGGCGTTATTGCGTCTTGAAGTTGCTTGTTTAATGTTTTCATGTTTTCTTTCATTTAATTTATAATGGTAAATTATTAAAAATTGCAATTTGAAATTGATTTCGATTTGCATTTTCGATTGTTTGAGCCATAAATCCGGCTTCGATTTTAATGTTTTTATTAATGAAATAACCTATTGCGCCATACAATCTATTTCTGTCGAATAAAGATTTTTCGGCATTTATAAAAACTTCATTATAAGTCGAAAAGTAGATTGTATTTTTTTCTAGTATTTTGGAATTTATCGGAATATTTAATCCTAAAAAACACCTAAAACGCATTTGAAAATCATTTGGCAAAAAACGTTCTTCTATTCGATAACGATGTTGCAAAAAAAATCGTCCAAAACTTTGCCGTGTTATAAACTGCTGATAAATTCGATGTTCATTAAAATTTGATTTTTCATCAGAATTCGAAATATATCTTTGTGTATTTATAAAACCATAGCCCAAAAGTAGATTATTGTTATTCTCGGTTACATTATATCCAATTCCTGTTCTTAGAAGCAATTGATTCGTATCGTCAATAAAATTAAAACTGCGGTATTGAATTTCATTGTGCCAATTCAATTTTTCGTTTATTTTTTGATTTCCAAAATATATGAGCCAGTTTCCTGTATCTGATTTTTGAGAAAAAGACACATTGCAAAGTAAAAGAAATAATAAAAATGTTTGTGCTATTTTCATTATTTTACTTTGTGTTCAACAAATACATGCTTGGTTTCTTCGCCTGTATTTTTTAGACCGTAAGCTTCTTTGAAACCAACTAATTGAACTTCACTATTTTCTTCAATTGCTCGAACTTTTGTAAAATCGTTTATTAAATCTAAAACATCATGTGCTATATAAATGGTTCCAGTTGCATTTATTACTACTTTAGAATTTTCTGGAATAGATGCTAATGTATCTTTTATGGCCGCTTTGTTTAAGAAAGAAACTTCTTGAGCTAAATCGATATGAATAATATCGCCATCAACAAGAATTTCTTTTCTAAAATTATAAGCTCGTTGCATATTGCCTTTAAGTACAAAAACTACACTAATTACCAAACCTAAAGCAACACCTTTTAATAAATCTAAAAAAACTACACCTAATAATGTGGCTAAAAAAGGAATAAATTGATAAATTCTATCTTTATCCCAAAAGTGTTTCAACGTTTTTGGATTGGCTAATTTATAACCTATTAGTAATAAAATGGCAGCAAGTGTTGCTAGTGGAATTTTATTTAGAACAAATGGAATTGATACTGCACTTATTAATAACAAAAATCCATGAATAATTGCTGAAAGTTTTGATTCTGCACCAGCATTAGCATTAGCAGAGGTTCTAACTACTACAGATGTCATTGGTAAACCGCCTAGAAGAGCACTAATAATATTTCCAACTCCTTGTGCTTTTAACTCTACATTTGTATCGGTTATACGTTTATGTATGTCCATTTTATCAGACGCTTCGATACATAACAAAGTTTCAATTGAGGCAACTATAGCTATAGTAAAAGCTACAATCCAAACTTGTTTATTCATAATTCCTGAAAAATCAGGAAACAGAAAAATTGCTTTAAATTCACCGATAGATTTTGGTATTGGTAACGAAACAAGATGCTCTTTTCCAATTGCTAAATCACTACCAGTAGCTTTAAATACTTCGTTAATAATTACACCAGCAATAACGGCAACAAGTGCCGCTGGAATAAGTTTTAGTTTTTTTAACGCAGGAGTTCTGTTCCAAATTATAATTATTAATAATGATACTATGGTAATAATAACTGCACCAAATTGTACTTTATTTAAAATTGAAAATAATTCAGAAAATGTATTTTGACCATCATTTTGTAAAAAAGTCATATCGCCTTCATAATCTTTATCGTAACCAACAGCATGTGGAATTTGTTTAGTAAAAATAATTACTCCAATTCCAGCTAACATTCCTTCAATTACATTATTAGGAAAATAACTTGATATAGAACCTGCTTTTATGAATCCTAGTATAATTTGTAAAATTCCTGCAAGCAAAACTGCTAATAAAAAAAGTTGAAAGTTACCCAAGGAAGTAATTGCTCCTAATACAATTGCTGTTAAACCAGCCGCTGGGCCAGAAACCGAAAGATGTGATTTACTCAGAAATCCTACTACAATTCCTCCTACAACACCAGATATAATTCCTGCAAATAATGGAGCGCCACTAGCAAGCGCAATTCCTAAACACAATGGCAAAGCCACTAAAAAAACCACCAACCCAGATGCAAAATCAGAGTTGAGGTTGGCAAAAAGATTTGTTTTTTTTGACATAATTCTTCATAAAATTAAATAAAATAATAACCTCAAAAATAAATTCTGAGTAGATTTAAACTATTTTAAGCTATTTCTGGAGGAAGAATTGTAATGGTAGTTGAAACTTGATATTTATTAATCAAATAAAAAGAAACAACTTTAGAGGATTTAAAATTTGTAGTAAATGAAAAAATAGAATTTTTACTCGAAATGAATTCTGATTTTAATTCTTTAGATTCTTTTGTTTCTTTAGAGTTTTCTTCTTCTTCCTCTTGGTCATAAATTGCAATACTTGAATCATTGCAATTGCCAACAAAGTAAACTATACTTGTCGAAAACTGAAATGTAATAAACAATAATATGAACATAGAAGAGATAAATTTCATTTTGCGAAAATATAACTTTTTGTGTATTTGTAATATTGTTTTAACATTTCATTAAATATATTGAACATCAGATTTTTTTTATCAACAAATCTCAATTCTTAATTCTTAATTCTAAAATTTAATTTTACCTTTGTTCATTCTTTAAAAATTAAAAAAAAATGGTTTATAAATTTAGAGTAATTCTCGACAACGAAGAAGATATTTTTCGAGACATTGCAATTCTCGAAGACAATAATCTAGAAGATTTACACAATGCAATTTTCAATTCGTTCGGTTTCGATGGAATGGAAGTTGGCTCGTTTTATACTTGTGACGAAACTTGGAATCAAGAAGACGAAATTCCTTTATTCGACACTGGAGACACACTTGGTGAGATGAAAATAATGTCTGATTATCAACTTTCTGACATTCTTGATAAAGAAAATACAAAAATAATCTATGTTTATGATTTTATAAATATGTGGACATTTTTGGTCGAATTGGCATCAATCGAAGACCAAGTTGCCGGTAATATTTATCCAGAAACTATCTTCTCACACGGCGAAATGCCAGACGAAGCTCCAGAAAATAATTTTGAAGCCGATATGAATTCTGAGCAATACAATGACGATTTCGAAGACGATTATGATGAAGACGATTTAGATATGCTTGATGATGATGCTGGAAACTTTGAAGATTATGGGTTTGAAGAGAATTGGAATTAATTTTTTTTTAAAATTGTTTAAAAGTTTAAGATTGATTAATTTAGTTTAAGAGTATGGCTACTATAAAAAGATTTGAAGATTTAGAAATTTGGAAAGAAGCTCGAACACTTTCTAAAGAAATAATTAAAATTGTAAAAACAACTGATTTGATAAAAGATTTTAAATTAAAAGATCAAATAAAAGGTTCTTCACGATCCGTTATGGATAATATTGCAGAAGGTTTTGAACGAAATGGTAATGCAGAATTTAAACAATTTTTGTCTATCGCAAAAGGTTCGGCGGGTGAAACAAGATCACAATTATATAGAGTTTTTGATAACGATTATATTTCAGAAGATTTACTAAATATTTTAATTTCTCATTATGAAAAACTTTCTGTAAAAATTCATAATTTCATAGTTTATCTCAACAATAAAGATTTTAAAGGAACTAAGTTTATTTATTAAAACTAACAACTTTAAACCAAATTAAACCAAATTAAACAAATTTAAACAAGATTTAATAATGATAAACTTTTATAACACACACATAGATTCACTTTCGATTCATAGAGTTGGAAACAAAAGCCGCAACGAAGCAATTTTTTTATCAGAAAGTACATTTTCATTAAATGATGAAATTGTACCACTTATGAAAGAATTTTTCTTGAAACCATTTCGTGAAAAAGAAGAAAATTATTTTCAGTTTGCTCACGAAGTCGATTTAGATTATAATGAAATGTATAAATTTGCATCAGAGATTTTTGAAAATCCAACTAAAGTTCACGAAGTTTCTAAAAAAATTACAACTCATTTGTTTGAACAATCTAATCATCCACATATTAAAAACGGAGAAGTATATGTGGCACATTTGACCAATTTAAATATTGACAATATCAAAGTAGATGCAATCGGTATTTTTAAAAGCGAAATTCAATCGGATTTTTTGCAATTCGAAGAAAAAACTTCGCACTTAGAAATGATTTTGCAACAAGGCGTAAGTTTGAATAAATTAGACAAAGGTTGCATTATTTTTAATTATAAAAAAGAAGAAGGTTATAAAATTCTGACAGTCGATTCAAACCGTTATGATGCAAGATATTGGTTGGAACATTTCCTTTCTGTTGATGCATTTGAAGATGAAAACTTTATTACCAAAAAATACTTGAAATTCTGTCAAGGTTTTGCCAAAGATGTTGTTTTTCCAGCCGAAGACAAAAAAGAAGAAGTTATGTTCATGAACCGTTCGGTAAATTATTTTGCAAAAAACGACGAGTTTGAAGAAACCAATTTCATGAACGAAGTAATTGATAATCCTGATTTAATTTCGGAATTCAAAAACTATAAAGTTGACAAAGGCGAGAAATATTCTATTGAAGATGTAACTAGTTTTCCAATTGCAAATGCAGCAGTTTCTGATGCCAGAAAATCGATAAAAAACGTAATAAATCTTGACACTCACATTCAAATAAAAATGGATTTTATCAATCCAGAAAGTGCCGAAAAATATGTAGAAAAAGGCTGGGACGAAGAAAAACAAATGTATTATTACTTGGTTTACTTTAATAAAGAAGAGAAAAGCTAGATTTCAGTCCCGAAGCGTCGGGTTCAGGTTTCAAAAAAAAAACAGTTTTTTTCGATTTTTTTTTGTTTTATAATAACCTGCTAACGCAACCTTTTAAGTTTTTTTACGTCTACTAGATATAACTTAAAAACTAAGTATTATGAAAAACTTATTACTTATTATCGCAACATTTTCTTTAATTTCTTGTTCAAACGAAACAATTCGAGACGATTTCTATTCAGAATCGAGTTTTAATTCAAAACGACAAACAATTAGAAACTATAATGTTGCAAACGAAAATAAAGTTTTAATGCTAAAAGTTGATTATACAACTAATATTTTTGAAGGTGGAAAAGAGTTTACATTTGCAACACCATCAAACACATTTACGGTAACTAATCAATATGCTCCACCAAGTGATTTTGGCTCAATTCGTTTTAATTATTCAGAAATTAATCAGCAATTATTCTTTGGAACAATTATTTGGATGGGTTCAGGTTCAATTTCTTATCCAACAGATTTTTTGCCAGCAAGTAGTTTTAATATCGTTAATACTTTGGTTGCAATTCCGTATCCAAGTTCTGGTTTCGAAAATGTTTTCAATCAAAACAATCAAGTTTTTGATTATAACGATGTTTGGAATGCGATTGCATATCGTGGAAAAGTTATACAATATCGAGCATCAAATCCAAATGCGACAATTAAAATTTTTCTATATACTCCAAGCGTAGGAATTGGAAATCCAGCTGAATGGAAATGGATTATTATGCTTAAAAAATAAAATTTTCAGAATAAAATTGGTTATTTATTTCAAGCCACTAATTTCTTTAATTTAGAAATTCGTGGTTTTTTTTAACAAAATTTATTTACATTCGTATTAATTTAAACTAAAACCTGAATCAATCTTGGAAACCATTCTATCAATAAAAAATCTTCATAAAAAATACGGTAATGTTCATGCTGTCAATAATGTATCTCTAGAAATTATCAAAGGTAATGTTTACGGCATTCTTGGTCCAAATGGTTCAGGAAAATCAACAACTTTAGGAATTGTTTTAAATGTTGTTAACAAAACATCGGGCGATTATGAATGGTTTGGTGGAGCATTGCAAATCCACGAAGCTTTGAAAAAAGTTGGTGCCATTATCGAGCGACCGAATTTTTATCCATACATGACGGCTCGAGAAAATTTAGAATTGGTTTGTAAAATCAAAAATATTGATTATTCAAAAGTTCAAGAAAAATTGAATCTCGTTGGGTTATTACAACGTGAAAACAGTAAATTTAGTACATTTTCTTTGGGAATGAAACAACGTTTGGCAATTGCATCAGCATTATTAAATGATCCAGAAATTTTGATTCTCGACGAACCAACCAACGGCTTAGATCCGCAAGGAATTCATCAAATTCGAGATATTATTAAACTGATCGCTTCACATGGAACTACAATTTTGTTGGCTTCGCATTTGTTAGACGAAGTCGAAAAAGTTTGCACACACGTTTTGGTTTTGCAAAAAGGTCGCATTCTATATTCAGGTTCAGTTGACAATATGTCTAATAATCAAGACTTTTTCGAATTGAATTCGAATAACAATATTAATCTGAAAGATGTTTTGCTAAAAAATCCATCTGTTATTAAAGTTAATTTCGAAAACGAAAAAGTTCTGGTTTATTTGAAAAATGAAATAAAACCAGAAGATTTGAACCGCTATTTATTTGATAATAATATAATATTGAGTCATTTAGTAAAAAGAAAGAACAGTCTAGAAGAACAATTTTTAGAATTGACTGGATTTAATGAAAATCAAGTTTTTAAGAATAAATCATAAAAACACAAAATAAAATATTTTTTTCTTTTTAAATTAATTGGCTATGATCTAGTTAATATATGAGTTCTTTAGAGCCATAGATTGCACAGATTATCACAGATTTTTTTGTTATGGAATAATAAAATCTTTTTAAATAATTTAAATCTGTGGCAAAAAGTATTTATATGTATATACTTTTTAGACCATAGCCAATTAATTCTATCATTATTCAAAAAAAGAATATTAAAGCTCTTTTTTTTAATCTAAATTAATTTGAAGAATATTCAAAATGAAATAAAAAAACCAATGATTTGTATTGAAAATCAACATTTTAAGTTAATAAATCGTAAACTCTGTGTTATTGTTTTTTTTATCAGAAATAAAGTGTACTTTTGCACCCATTAAAAAACACAGATGGAATCTATTAGAAACATTGCAATTATTGCTCACGTCG